>CAZHLO010000111.1:0-4160 GCA_964533385.1 uncultured Dehalococcoidales bacterium
CTTGCTCTCCGTTATACCCGAGCTAGCTCGGACACCTCCAGGTCATCTATTCTTTATTGACAAGAATACAAGAATCGGTATAAAAATGCAAGCCCTATTTCCTAATAACTATTCTTCCTCAACCAGCTTCCGCAGCCATAGCTGGGGATGAGTAGAAATAACCTGCTTTAGGGCTTCCAGCTTGCGTCTAACCTCCTGGGCTACCGCTTCATCAGCAATAAGCTCTCTGAGTTTAGACTGGTCAAAACTGAGCACCCGCGGCCAAAACCCCTCCGGCTCGAGAAGAGCTCTAACCTCATCCTCACTAAAACCTGTTCTCTCCACCAGCTTGTAGGTAAGGGCATGCTCCGTGCCATAAACCCGATTTAACCCCTCAGCCTGGCAGAAATCAACAATCATCTGTTTTAGCTCGTCAAACTTGAGCTGCAACTCTTTTATCTCCCTCTGCAAGGCAACATAGCGCTCCACCGCCTCAGCCACCCCCATTCCCCCCAAAATACCGGTTTCCCCTGGCTCAAGTGTCTTCTGCCGGTAATAGGGGCAGTGCTCGGGGAAATCACAAGGGCAATGCCCGCTCTCAATAGGAGCAAAACTCCCCCGGGCAATACCCTCCGCCACCTCAAGTACCAGCCTCCTGGCTTCCTCCAGCTGCGCCTCACCCCTCGGCGGGCAACTGCAGGGGATATTCGACCTGAAATGATACAGGGTGAGCCTCTCCACCGGCAGATACCAGGACTGCTCCACCGCCAGCTGATATAGAGTCAGCTGGAGATTCCTCTCTAAATCCTCCTTGGTAAACAACTCCTTATCGGTCTTATAGTCAACAATGGATAGCCCACCGCTATCCAGCTTATCCACCCGGTCAATAAAACCCCTCAGCTTCACCCCCTCAATATCAATATTAAACATCCACTCCACCGCTATCGGCATCCTGAAACCGGGGTGGTGAATCTCCCAGAACTTAGCCAGTATCTCTCTGCCATAAGCCCGGTAATTAGCTTCCTCCTCGGCTGACTCATATCCCTCGGAAAGCCAGTTCTGCTCATAAAACCGGAGCAGCTCCTCCAGCGATGGTGGCGGCGGTACCTTCACCTTAAAGAAGTACTCGGCACAGGTGTGCATGGTGGTGCCAAAGCTAAAATACCCCTTCTCCTTCTCCTCTAACCCATCAATGTACTTCAGCTTATAGCACAAGGGACAACTCTGGTATAGAGAAATCTGACTATAGCTTAGCGGCTTCATCTCTCCCCCGGCTATTATAGACCTTTCCCAAAAATGTGACCAGCCTTGATATTTTGGCTCAAATTGATTAGCATTAAGCTTAATTATCACTGATAGAAGATGGAACAGATACCACTCTTAGTTGCTTTTAGCGCCGGACTACTCTCTTTCTTCTCACCCTGCGTGCTGCCCCTGGTGCCGGTATATCTGGCTAACGTCTGTGGCACTGAAATACTTGAATCAGAGACCAGCCGAGGTCGCTTCCCTATATTCTTCCATTCTCTCAGCTTTGTTGTCGGCTTTGCCGCCGTTTTCATTACCCTGGGAGCCGGTGCCGCGCTGGCTGGGTTTGTCCTCGGCTCCCATATGCTCATTCTCAAGATAGCTGGCAGCCTGCTGATAGCCTTTGGCTTATTCCTGCTCGCTGCCCTCAAATTCCCCTGGTTAAACTACGAAAAGCGGCTAACGCCTTCCCTTGGTGCCACCACCGGTTACCTGCGCTCACTGCTCATCGGAGCCATATTTTCCCTCGCCTGGACTCCCTGCATTGGTGGGCTTCTTGCCGGCGCCTTAGCTCTGGCTTTTGGTTCAGAGGCACCTTTACTCGGTGCCGGTCTTCTGGGCACCTTTTCCCTGGGGCTGGGGCTCCCCTTCCTCATCATCGGCGCCGCTTTTGATTCCCTCAGACCGATGCTAAAGCGTATCCATCGTTACTCCACCTGGACATATATTGTTAGCGGCTTCCTGCTCATAGCGGTGGGCATACTTATCCTGACCAACACCCTGACCTGGTTTTAGGCTATAATTTAGAGGTAAAATTAGAAGGAGCAAGTCATGAACAAGATGCTAAAAGTGATATGGCTTGTAATGCTAATCCCGGTGTTGTTAATCGCTGGTTGTTCTAGCCAGCCCGAGATAGATATTTCGGGGATAGGCTCTATCACCGCCTGCGCCGAGTATTCCGGTCAGGGCCTCCAGAGAGGCGACCCGGCAATCGAATTTCAGTTTCAAAATGCTACGGGGCAAACCGTCGCCCTCAGCGACCTTAAGGGCAAGGTGGTATTAGTCAACTTCTGGGCAACCTGGTGTGGACCCTGCAACATAGAGCTGCCCTTTATACAGCAGATTTACGATGAATGGCAGGAAAGGGAGCTGGTGGTGCTGGCAATTGATATTGGCGAAAGCCCTTCCACAGTAGCCGAGTTCATGCAAAACAAGGAACTTTCCTTCCCGGTACTGCTGGATAGCGAAATGAAAGTAGCGGCACAATACAGAGTCATGTACATCCCCACTACCTTCTTCATTGATAAAGACGGCATAATTCAATATATAAAGGTCGGCGCTTTCCAGAGCCAGGAGGAGATAGAAAGCATCTTAAGCCAGCTTGACTAGAGACAGCCAATGGAGGTCAGACATGAGTGATATTTTAGATGAAGCCTATGCTATAGCCCAGTGCAAGGAATGCCCCTGGTACAAGTCCTGCGTCATGCCCATGAGGTTCACCGCTGAGGACATTCGCCGTCAACTAGAATCCTCAGCTCCAGGCATGAACATCACCCAGCAAGCCGACCTAGGAATGCAAAACCTATTATCCAGCATGGCCACCGCCGCCCAAAACTCTCTGCTGGAAGGATGCCCCGTCTTCATTGAGCGCCTGCGCGCCCAACCCAAGCTCGCCCAACGCTTAAAGCAAATAATGCAAAACTGGGGCAAAGAAGAAAATACCGGATAATAGGGTAATCCTGTCAGAAAATTTGGGGGAGGTTAATATGGCTAAAAAATTGCGTGATTACTCAATATTTAACAGGTTCAATTTTGAGAGAAAGCCGGTAGGTGTCAAGTTCCTGATAACTAAACCCGAAGGTATCAAGAGGCGGGGTAAGGGCCTCAACTTCTGTGAGATGTTTAAAGAAGCCCAAACTTCAGAACCATTTTATGTGGGAGAAGAAGACTTCGAGTGCATTGAACCGATGATACTGGGCATGAAAGACCCCGAGCCGATTTTAATCAGCGGCTACGTGGGAGAGAGGGAAAATATCTACAGTGAAGCACGGGCTAACCGGAAAATCTATCAATACCTACCCAAGATGATAAAGGGCTCGGTAAGGTATGTAGCCTTCGCCCCCATAGACCAGCTCACCTTCGACCCGGACGTGCTGATTATTACGGCTAATCTAGACCAGGCACGGACGATACTAAGAGCCCTGGGCTACTCCAGCGGGGAAAACTGGTCCAGTCAGGGAACTCCGGTGGCGGCCTGTACCTGGCTGTATCTCTACCCCGTCTTAAGCGGAAAATTGAACTTCACCATCACCGGCCTCAGCTTCGGCATGCAGTCACTAAAAGTACTGCCGGAGGGCCTTTTCTTAATATCAATACCCTGGCAACTGCTGCCTGAAATAATGGAAAACCTGCAGGATATGGACTGGAACCTGCCGATGAAAGGCGGCACCAGAGACGAAAACAGAGAAAGGGTCCAGAAGCTGTTCAAACAGTTCAGACAGGAACTAGCCAAAGACCGAAACCAATAAAAACTGGGCCATTCTGGACTCGAACCAGAGACCCCGGTCTTATCAGGACCGTGCTCTAACCAGCTGAGCTAATGGCCCACATTTAAACGGCTAATCTTTTGGCTCTTTCTCTATGAATCCAGCTATCTCACTCAAGTCCTTCTGCATATCAACAAACAGGTGAATAAACTTTGAGGTAGCTAGCAGCATCAAGGTAAGGATGGCAGTAACTAACAAGCCACCCAATAGGAGGCTGATGGAAGCTATGGGGGTTGTAGCTATAATACCTAGACGGATAGAGCTAAAAACACCGATTGCTACCACTACCCAGGCTAAGACCTTGGTGCAAGAGGCGATTAATAGTAGGGATTGGTATTTCATGCCTATACCTTAAAAATAGACCTTAACCACTGAATAGCGGAAGGAAGA
>CAZHLO010000112.1:0-4082 GCA_964533385.1 uncultured Dehalococcoidales bacterium
GGCTGTCAATAGGTAAGGGGAATAGGTTGCTAAAAGACCTCTTAAAGTGCTATCATAATTAAAAGGCAAGCTTATGTCAGCTCTGAGTGAGCTTTATACAGAGGTTGCACTCTGCCAGCAGTGTGATATAGCTAAACATCGAAATAGGGTGGTGCCTGGTGAGGGGGCGGAGAATGCCGATATAATGTTTATCGGTGAGGCGCCTGGCTGGCATGAAGACCAGCAGGGGCGTCCATTTGTGGGGCCAGCGGGGAAATACCTAGATGAATTACTGGCTTCTATTGGCTTGAGGCGTGAGCAGGTCTATATTGCCAATGTGATTAAGTGCCGTCCGCAGGGAAACCGCGACCCCTTGCCTACGGAGATTCAGAATTGCCGCCCTTGGCTGAAACGCCAGATTGAGCTCATTCAGCCGAAGATGGTTGTAACCCTGGGGCGTTACTCTATGGCGATGTTCTTCCCCGGCAAGAGCATAAGTAAGATTCATGGCACAGCTCAAAAGCGGGATAATATTATCTACTATGCTATGTATCACCCGGCAGCGGCTCTTCACCAGGCGAGCTTACGCCGTGATATAGAAGAGGATATGCTTAAGATTCCGTCACTTCTGGCTGAAGCTGAAGGTATAGAGGAGGTTAAGGAGCAACCAGAGCAATTAACTATGTTTTAGGTGAAAAATTATGAGTAAACCAAGATTAAAAATAATCCCCCTGGGGGGGCTATCGGAAATCGGCAAGAATATGATGGCGATGGAATACCAAAATGATATCATCGTCATTGATGCCGGTCTCATGTTCCCCGGCGAGGAAATGCTGGGTATTGACCTGGTCATCCCGGACATTAGCTATCTTTTGGAGAGGCGGGAGAAGGTAAGGGGCATAGTTATCACCCATGGTCATGAAGACCATATTGGTGCCTTGCCTTATCTGCTGCCCCAGCTTGATGTGCCGGTCTATTCCACCAAACTTACCCACGGGCTTATTTCGGTGAAGCTTAAAGAAAGAAAGGCGCTGGCTGGGGCTAAGCTTAAAGTGATACCCTTTGGCGGCCAGGTGAACTTGGGAAGATTCAAAGTGGAGTTCTTCCCTGTTTGTCACAGCATACCTGATGCGGCAGGTCTAATCATATCTACCCCGATGGGCACTGTTGTCCATAGCGGAGATTTTAAGCTGGATTATACCCCAGTTCATGGTAAACCAACCGATCTTTCCCGGCTGGCTCAGCTCGGGGCACAAGGGGTATTGCTTCTGCTGTCAGATTCAACCTATGCTGAACTCCTTGGTTACACCCCATCAGAGAGGCTGGTGGGCGAGACTCTGGAGCGGGTCATGGCTGAGGCGCCGGGGAGGGTGATTGTGACTACCTTCTCCTCGCTGGTGTCCCGCATTCAGCAGGTTATTGATGCCGCCGCCAAGCACCAGCGCCGTGTCTTTATCATCGGCCGTAGCATGAGCGATATAGTGCATATGGCGCTGGAGGGAGGCTATCTGAAGGCTCCTGATGGCATACTAGCTCGGCTTGATGAACTCAAGGGTATGCCGCATAATCGGGTTGTCTTTATCACTACCGGTAGCCAGGGAGAACCAACCTCAGCCCTGGTTAGAATTGCCAATCGAGACCATCGCCAGGTTCATATCATTCGTGGGGATACCGTGGTTCTATCAGCCACCCCGGTGCCGGGTAATGAATCACTAATCAACCGGACGGTGGATAGCCTTTTCAAGCAGGGGGCTCAGGTTCTCTATGATAGGGTGGCGCAGGTTCATGTCCATGGGCACGGCAGCCAGGAAGAGCTAAAACTGCTGCTGAATTTAGTCAAGCCGAGGTTCTTTATACCTGTCCACGGTGAGTATCGTCACTTGAGTCTCCATGCTAAATTAGCTCAGTTGGTGGGCATCCCGGAGAAAAATATCTTCCTGCTGGAGGATGGCGATGTTCTTGAGCTTGGCCAGTGGTCGGGGAAGGTAACTGGCAAGGTTAGTTCAAGCAATGTGTATGTGGATGGTCTGAGCGTTGGTGATATCGGCAGTGTTGTCCTCCGTGATAGGAGGATGCTATCGCGGGATGGGGTAGTGATGGTGATTATTACCGTTAACCGGCAAACCGGCAAGCTGGTGGGACGCCCGGATATCGTCTCCCGTGGTTTTGTTGAGCCTGGGGAGACAAAGGATATGATAGAGAAGAGTCGTGATCTGGTAGCTCGAGCCTTAGACCATAGCGGCGTCCGCCCGGCTGATTGGGGCTTTATCTATAGTAAAGTCAGGGACATATTGAATAAGTTTTACTACGAGCAGACCAAGCGCCATCCCATGATTCTTCCGGTTATGGTGAAGGTGTAGCTGCTGATATGGCTAAGAAGAAGGCTAAGGCTAAGAGCCAGCCGAGAGGAGAGGGCAAGCCTAAAGGTAAGCCGGGGTGGAAGCGGTTTTTCCATTTCATCTGGCTGCCACCGGTGCGGCGGCTTATACTGGCGCTAATTATCGGCGGCTTGCTATTCTGGCACTGGTCAACCATCACTGCATGGGCAGATAGTGTTTGGGATGACACTTTAGAGTTGTTTGGCTGGGGGCTTGTCTTTCTGGTCATGGCCTTGGCCACCCTGGTGGGGGTGGTGTGGGGGCGGAGGGTGCTCTCCGTTATCTACCACTGGAACCAGTGGCTTGGCGGTGTTGCCTTTACTCTCGTGGCTTGGGGAATACTGGCTTTCTTTGGGCTTGGGGGGAGTTTTGGTGAGGGTCTTATCGGCAGTGCTAATTTTGCTGGCGCCCTTCGCCTGGTGGGGCTGGTAATTTTAGGGATTATCTTGGTCGCCCCCGGCGTCTGCTGGCGTCTTGTGGCTAGGTTCTTTTCCTGGGTAGGCGAGCAGCTTAGAAAGCGCCCTGCTCCCAAAGAAGTGACCTATATTGAACCTAGCACCGTTGAAACGCCAGGGCTACCTCCAGTAACCGTACCTCAGCAACCGCTGACCGGGGAGCCTGAAGCGGTAACCTCAGTGCTTACTCCTACTCTTGGTCAGCAGGAATTGCAGCAGGTGGCTCAGGAGGTATGGAAGAAATATGGCGAATCACCAGCGCTGGTTACCGTCGATGGCTGGAGGTTACCACCGATTGATATTCTGGATAGTGTCCCTGAGGTTGAGTTCGGTCAGGCGGATAACATGCAGCGAGCCAAGGTCATTGAAGACGCTTTAGCTAGCTACGGTGTTGCGGCTAAGGTGGTGCAGATAAATGTCGGACCAACGGTCACCCAGTTTGGTGTGGAGCCGGGCTGGGATAGGAAGATGAAGGAGGTAAAGGAGAGGGATAAGGACGGGAATGTCAAGGTCAGGTTGGAGGAGGTATCTAGGACCAGGGTCAAGGTGGAGAGGATTACCTCTCTGGCTAATGACTTGGCTCTGGCTCTGGCGGCACCTAGCCTCAGGATTGAGGCTCCGGTGCCGGGTAAGTCGATGGTGGGGATTGAAGTGCCTAATACCATTTCCGGTCTGGTCAGTCTAAGAGGGGTAATAGAAACTAGCGCTTTTCAGAAAATAGAGGCTAAGTCTAAGCTGGCGCTGGCACTGGGGAAGGGGGCTGGCGGCGAGGCGGTGGCGGCTGACTTATCCCGAATGCCTCACCTGCTTATCGCCGGGGCGACAGGGAGTGGTAAGACTGTTTGTCTGAATTCCAGCATCTGCTGCTTGATGCTCCATAATTCTCCAAGCGAGGTGCGGTTTATTATGATTGACCCCAAGAGGGTAGAGCTGACCGCGTTTAACAACATACCTCACCTGGCCACCCCGGTCATAGTGGATACCAGTAGAGCCCTGAGCACACTGCGCTGGCTCAACAAGGAAATGGATAATCGTTACCAGAAGCTGGCTACCGCCGGTGCCCGTAACATTGAGGGTTACAATAAAAATAGGGAGGGGGATGAGAAACTGCCTTACCTCATACTTGTTATTGATGAGCTTGCCGATTTAATGATGGCTGGCTTTGATGAGGTAGAGCATACCCTGTGCCGTTTAGCCCAGCTTGCCCGGGCTACCGGCATTCACCTCATCGTGGCTACCCAGCGCCCATCGGTGGATGTGGTCACGGGAC
>CAZHLO010000113.1:0-4049 GCA_964533385.1 uncultured Dehalococcoidales bacterium
AGAAGATATCTAAGACCACCGCCGTCACCTCTCAGCTAGATTATGAGCTTGACCCCGATAACATCCATGTCGGTCCCAGTGATTATGTCCCCTGGCTGCTCGACCGCAAATTTTGCCATATCAGGATGGAGGGGCGGACCTTTGGTGATGTTCCTCTCAACCTGGAGGTGAAACTTGAGGTATGGGATAGCCCTAACTCGGCCGGAGTGGTTATTGATGCTATAAGGTGCTGTAAGCTTGCTCTTGACGGTGGACTTAAAGGAGCTCTGGAGGCTCCTTCTGCCTACTTTATGAAATCACCGCCAGTTCAATATACTGATGACCAGGCTCGTCAGATGGTGGAAGAGTTTATTGCTACTACTCAGAAAGTAGAGAGCATATCCCTTTGACTTTAGTCGCCACGGAGGTTTTAAGTAGCTAGCGGTGAAGATAGCACTGGTCTCACCGTATGATTTCGCCTATCCCGGCGGTGTCTGCACTCATATTTCCTATCTGGCTCGCCACTTTACCAGGATGGGTCATGAGGTTAAGATCATTGCTCCCGCCTCTAAGGCTGTTGCCACCTTTGGTGATAGGTTTATCCCTATCGGTAGTCCCCGTCCCATTCCCACCAGCGGCTCTATTGCCCGCCTTACTATTTCACCCTGGACATCTTCAAGAGTAAAAGCCGTCCTTGACCGCGAAGGATTTGATGTTATCCACCTCCACGAACCGTTAATGCCAATGTTATGTACCACTGTGCTCCGCTTGTCGCAAACAGCCAACATAGGGACTTTCCATGCTTGTCATGGCAGTCCGGGATATAATTTCCTTTTCCCCTTTGGCAGGGTGGTTATTAAGCGGCGGTTCCGCAGGCTCCACGGCAAGATTGCGGTGTCTAAACCAGCTAGGGAGTTTGTCTGTCAGTATTTACCTGGTTACTACAATATTATCCCCAACGGTGTGGATTTAGACCATTTCTCCCCTGATGTATCTCCAATTGATGAATTCTGTGATGGCAAATTGAATATCCTGTTTGTCGGTCGTCTGGAGAGGCGAAAAGGCTTTAACTATCTCCTCGAAGCTTTCGTGCAGGTTAAACGGGAAATTCCCAACTCTCGGCTCATTGTCGTTGGTCCTGGCACCAGACTGCGGCGCAAGTATGAAAAGAAGGTGGCAAAGAATGGTATCAAGGACGTCGTCTTCGCCGGCTTTGTCTCCCACGATGATTTACCCAGATACTATAAAACAGCTGATGTTTTTTGTGCTCCCGCCACCGGTCGGGAAAGCTTTGGCATTGTTTTGCTTGAGGCTATGGCTATGGGCAAGCCGGTTGTTGCCTCAAATATAGAAGGTTATGCCAGCGTGGTAACTCATGGTGTTGATGGGCTGCTGGTGCCGCCGAGAGATACAGAAGCGCTAGCCCAGACTCTAGTCTCCCTTTTGAATGACAGCTCACTTCGCCAGCAGATGGGAACCAGGGGCAGGGCTAAAGCTCTGGAGCATAGCTGGGAGCGCATTGCCCGTGATGTTATGGGTTATTACCTTAGGGTGCTCGGCGAGCCGCCGTGGAGAAGGCAATTTCCCGAATTTAAAGCAACGGCGATTTCGGTTTAAGCCAAAAGCGGGGGTAGTCCGGTTAGTACCGTTTCACAAAAATCGCAGTCAAAGGCAAGTCTATCCCGAGTTCGCAGCACCATAGCCTCTCGGCTTACCCAGCCAGTGGTGCGGCTTTTGGTCAGGACAAGGCTAACACCTAACGCTATAAGCTGGTTTGGTTTTATATTAGCTCTTGGTGCTGCAGTGCTTATTATTACTGAACACCCTTTTGCCGCTGGCTTTGTGGTGCTACTAGCCGGTTTCTTTGATATCCTAGATGGGGCACTGGCTCGGCGTATTAAAAAGGTTACTCCCTTTGGCGCTGTCCTTGACTCCACCCTTGACCGTCTTTCTGAGGCGGTGGTGCTACTGGCGGTTTTAGTTCTATATGCTAGAGAGCCAGCATTTATGCCTGTTATATTAGCTTCTCTTGCTTTAATTGGCTCATTATTGGTAAGCTACATTCGGGCTAGGGCAGAGGGGGGAGGCTTGGAATGCGGGGTTGGACTGTTTACTCGTGCTGAGAGGGTGGTGGTGCTGGCATTAGGTCTGTTACTAAGTCACCTGCCTAATGCCTTAGTTATTGCCTTGGCGGTTATAGTGGCATTCAGCTTTTTCACCGCTGGTCAGAGGTTAGTCTATGTTTGGCGGCAAGCAAAAAGCTAGCTTATAGGAGGAGATAATGCCAGTTATTGCTATTATTGGGGCGCAGTGGGGGGATGAGGGTAAGGGCAAGGTGGTTGACCTGCTGGCTCAGAAAGCAAGGGTGGTAGTCCGTTTTTCCGGCGGTGATAATGCCGGGCATACGGTAATAAATCCTTACGGCAAATTTGGGCTGCGCTTGGTCCCTTCCGGTATTTTTAATCCCCAGACTACTTGTATTATCGGTAATGGGGTGGTGATCAACCCCGCAGTGTTAATTGATGAGATAGACCAACTAAATAAGCGTGGTGTGGATACCTCTAAGCTATTTATCAGTGACCGCGCAAACTTAATTATGCCCTATCACATTCTCCTTGACGGTCTGGAAGAAGAATGGCGCGGTGGCAAAGCAATAGGGACAACTCGCAAGGGTATAGGCCCTGTCTTTGCCGATAAAGTAGCCAGGTATGGCGTTAGAACCGGTGACCTTTTGAACAAAGAGGTACTGATGGAGCGACTGCGTGCTGTGATTGACTACAAGAACACTATTTTGACCAAGATTTACCGAGCTAACCCTCTATCGTTAGAGGAAGTATATAATCAATACTGTCAGTATGGAGAGCGTCTGGCTCCTCATATCCGAGAGACAACGCTCATGTTGGAGGAAGCGCTGAAAAGGAACGATTTAGTTCTGTTAGAGGGTGCCCAGGGGACTTTGCTCGATACCGACTTTGGCACCTATCCCTATACTTCTTCTCCGTCAACAGCAGGGCAGGGCTGTGTGGGGACTGGGATAGGTCCTACCAGAATCAATGCTGTTCTGGGTGTATTCAAGGCTTACATCACTCGGGTGGGTGGCGGGCCAATGCCGACAGAACTCAAGGATGAAATCGGTGACCTGATTCGGGAAAGGGGTCACGAATACGGCACAGTTAGCGGCCGCCCGCGCCGCTGTGGTTGGTTTGACGCCGTTGCCGCCCGCTTTAGCAACAGGGTCAATGGTTTTACCGGCGCAGCAATTACTCGCCTTGATATCCTTGATGTCCTGCCCAACTTGAAGATATGTGTCAGCTATAAACTGGATGGCAGGACTATTGATTACTTCCCCGCCAGCGTCGCTGCCCTAGCCAGATGTAAACCTATCTATGAGGAGCTGCCGGGGTGGCAGGCTTCTACCTCTGATATTCGGCAGTTCAATAAGTTGCCGGCTGAGGCTCGCCAGTATATAAAAAGGCTGGAAGAGCTTATTGGCTGCCCGGTCAACCTTATCTGCGTCGGACCGGAGCGGGAGCAAGCCATCGAGAAGAAGCCTATCCTTTAGCGGAGAATTAAGATGGCAATTGTGAGACTGGCTACCAAGAAAGATATTCCCCGTATCTTGGAGCTTTATGATGAGCTAACTGAAGAGCAGCACCATCTTTCTCTGGATGGTGTACAGCCAGTATTTGCCGAAATCGCCTCCATGCCCGGTCATAAGCTTCTGGTGGCTGAGGAAGGTGACTTAGTGGTTGGCACCATGGTATTGTTGATAGTGCCTAACCTGTCCCACGGAGCTTGTCCCTGGGCAATCGTAGAGAACATGGTTGTTGACGGGAGGTATCGCCGCAAGGGGATTGGCCGATTGCTTATGGAGTATGCTATTGGCCATGCCCGCAAGGCTGGCTGCTACAAAGTCCAGCTTCTCAGTAATAAAAAACGCCATGAAGCCCACCGGTTCTACCAGACCTTGGGCTTTAAGACCTCTGCTTACGGATTTCGCCTTTACCTCTAGCATATTTATTAAACCCTGTCTCTTATACACATCTGACGCTGCCGACGAATAGAGAGGT
>CAZHLO010000114.1:0-4044 GCA_964533385.1 uncultured Dehalococcoidales bacterium
CCTCGTCCAATATGTTTCTTGGCGACGCTGACCACTAAGCGCAGGTTGGCTTCAGTGAGATGGCTCTCTGCATCTTCCGCCTCCTGCTCGATATTCTCCAGGTAAGCCTGGAGCTGCTTCTCATAAGCCTGAATGGACTTGATGAAAGCCGGCTTGGTCACCAGAGTCTCCAGGTCAGCCAGAGAGGCTTTATCCCCAATAGCTTCGAGGACTTCCTTGGGTAACAGGTTGATATTTAATGCTAGCTCTATAAGAAGCTGGTCGGCTTCAGGTATGGATTTGTTTATCTGGTGGGCAATTACCAGGATTAGTTGGGGTCCTATCTCGCTATCAATGCTTTCTCGTAATCTAGCGTTGGAGATGGTCTCCAGAAAGCTGGTGGCAGGTGTTAGCTGAAGCTGTTCCTGGAGGAGATGGAGGATGGTGGAAGCCTGAGACAACTCCTGAAGTATGGTAATTATTATTTCGGTTGCCGATGGGTCTCTCCCGTGTTGCTGTAGGTAGACCTGTTTAATCTCTTTGATGCGTCTACCTTCCTCCATCTTTCTAGCCAAGTCCTTTTCCTCATCAGCGGTGAGAAGGTGCACCCGGCCAATTTCGTGGAGGTACATGCGGACTGGGTCGTCTACTACCTCCTGGTCCTCCATCTGCTCTAGGGGCGTTTCCAGGTCTAAATCCAAGCTGGACTCCGGTTTCTCAATTTCAAGCTGTCTTGCCTCATGCCACAGTGGACCTGACTCAGTTACGTCTTCAGTTTCCGTTTCTTCCTCAGGTTCGACGTCTGGCCTCTCATCTTCCTTATCTTGTGACGTGAAGTGTATGTTATCCTCATTGTTTTCTGGGTTCATTTCCTCACCCCCTTTGCTCAAACCTCCTCCGGCTTTGTTGAGCAAAAACCTCACGCAATTGACTATTGGCTTCTATATTCAGCTCCCTGAGTTTGGTTAGCTCGGCAGCCGTGCCTCCTGATTCGGCTTCGTGAGCTAACACCGCCCCTATTTTTCTTATCCGACTACGCCAAAATTCTTCCCGTAGCCGAAGAGCGCACTCAGCATATTTTTGCTCTATTTTATTGCTCGATAATTTCCTGCCCAGTAGGGAATCAAGGTGCTCATGGGTTGCCGGGTCAAGCCTCTCTTTCAGTGATTCTATTTTATCACTTTGCCGCCAGGCAATAAAGATTTCACGGTTTTCGCTATTTTCAAAATGTTCGGGGGAAAGCCCTTCTTCTTTTTCCTTAAGCTCTGGGTGCTGTAAGAGTAGCGTCAGACAATTTTCCTCGATGGGGCGGGAGAGGAGGGGGTGTAGATATGTTGCCGCCTCTGGTTTTGGCGGTTCAGCCCTTTCTCTCCTTGGTCTGGGTCTGATTCTGGCGAGGTCGGCTTCCAAGTTCCGTTCACTTACCTCGATTAAACGTGCCAATTTCTGCAAATAGTGAGCCTTGCGTACAATGTCCTTTATCTCATCAATGATAGGTAGAAGTTTGTCTCTAGCTGAAGACTTGCCCTTGGCGGTAGTCAGGTCAAGCTCGGAGGCGACCATATTGAAGGTGTAGTCGACTACAGGCAGAGCCTCTGCCAGCAGTTTCTGCCAGGCTTCTACATCTTGTTTGATGACGTCGTCGGGGTCTTTGTCTCGGGGCAGGATGATAACCTTTACCTCGGCGCCAAGGGTGTTTTCAAAGCCCACACCCCGCAGCATGGCTTCCTCTCCGGCAGCATCGGCATCAAGGGCTAAGGTTATGTTTTTGCTCAGCCTCTTTAGGATGCCCACCTGCTTCTCGGTAACTGAGGTCCCCATTGAGGCAACGACATTGGTGAAACCGTTCTGATGAGCAGTAATAACATCCATATAGCCTTCGACAATTACTGCCAGGTCTTGCTGCCTGATGGCATCTTTAGCCAGATTTATGCCATAAAGGCTGCCGCTCTTATCAAAGACCGGCGTCTGCGGCGAATTAATGTATTTAGGTAGCGAGTCATCGAGCACCCTGGCGCCAAAGCCGATAATGCGTCCTCGGGCGTCAGATATGGGGAACATCAGCTTGTTGCGAAACCGGTCGTGGGTTTTCTTGCCTTCTTCTGGTTCTATTAGTAGACCAGCGTTCAGCAGTTCCTTTTCGGTATAGCCTTTATCCATAAGGTATTGCTTTAGTCCTTCCCAGCTATTGGGGCTATAGCCGAGTTGGAAATCGGCGATGGTCTGTGGAGTAAAACCCCGTCCGGTGACGTAGCTTCGCGCCTTTTCCCCCGCCGGTGAGTTAAGCATGCTCTGGAAGTAGAGAGCCGCCGCCTGGTTAATCTGGTATAGCTTTTGCCTCTCCTCGCTTTCCGCCCCCGGTTCAAATCTTGTCGGGATGACGACCCCCGTCTTCTGGGCAAGCTGTCTCAGTGCTTCGCCGAAGTCGGTACTCTGCTTTTTCATGATGAAGGAGAAGACATCGCCGCCGGTGTTGCAGCCAAAGCAGTGCCAGCTCTGCTGCTCAGGGTAGACATAGAAGGAGGGGTGCTTTTCGCTGTGGAAGGGGCATAGCCCCCTGAAAGTCCGCCCGGCTTTGGTCAGGGTGACATGCTGGCTGATAATGTCTATGATATCGGTTTTCTGTTTTACCTCGTCAATAGCGCCCATAATATTATTATACTACTTCTCCCCCTTTAAGCACCTAATTTGTATGCAGAACAGCCCTAGTGTGTAAATGTACCCACAAAGAAAACAACTAGCCCTCCTATACCAGCTTGAACAAAGGCCAAGAAGTAGGTAAGCGCATCGACTCTCCCACCCCACCTACGCCTAGAACGTGGATAAGTATACAGAATAAACAGTCCCCACAGCACTGCTGCGACAACATGCCAGTCAAAAAATCCTGCTATCCAACCTATCAGTGCACCTGGCACTCCCACCCAAGCAACTGCAACCAAGACCAGTAGTAGAATTTTCACAACTACCTCACCCCCTGTGTCCCCCTCTCCTTCAAAGGAGAGGGGGTCAGGGGGATGGGTTTCATATTCAAAGGAGACGGGGAGATTTTACTTCGGAAGGGGTTTTGGCTTTTCGCCCTTTCTTAATAGTTGGTGGTTTAACCTTGCCTTTGGTTGAAGAAAGCTCTTTAGCCATTCTCATGGCATACTGGTCGGTCATGCCGGCAATATAGTCCACTACCCTCCGTTCTGGCTCATCTCGGTAAAGACTGTACTCTGCCGGCAGCTTATCTTTATGCTCGTTAAAATACTGATATAACGAGCGGACTATCTCTCTTGCCCTTTCCGACTCCTCCTGTGCTGAGCGTATATTGTACACCCGCTCGAAGAGGAATTTGCGCAGGGTGTTGGTTGCCTCCAGAATATCAGGGCTCATAGTTATGGTGGGATTTTCCGGGCTGCCACCCCTTACTGCCCAGGAGCGCTCAATAATATCGTAGACCATAGCACTGATGCGGAGGGAGCGGGTGTTGCCCAGTTTGGCAATGGCGGATAGGGGTAAGTCGCCCTCGGTAATCATGCCGGCTCTTATGGCATCATCAATATCATGGTTGATGTAGGCGACGGAATCGGAAATCTTGACCACTTCGCCCTCAAGGGTATTGACCTTTCCCCACCCCTCCCCCCAGATATCTACTCTGGTCTTGGAGTGATTTAAGATGCCGTCTCTCACCTCCCAGGTGAGATTCAGTCCCTGACCATCATTCTCCAGGAGGTCAACCACGCGCAGGCTCTGCTCATTGTGGCTGAAGCCATGGTGATACAGTTCGTTCAGCACCTCCTCGCCAACATGACCGAAAGGGGTATGACCTAGGTCATGGCCCAGGGCGATGGCTTCAGTTAAGTCCTCATTGAGGTTCAGGGCACGGGCAATGGTGCGGGCTATTTGAGCCACCTCCAGGGTGTGAGTGAGCCGGGTTACATAGTGGTCGCCCAGGGGGGCAATGAAGACCTGCGTCTTATGCTTGAGTCGGCGGAAGGCTTTACAGTGGATGATGCGGTCGCGGTCACGCTGGAAGGCGGTGCGCACCGGGCAGGGCTCTTCAGGTTTAAGCCTGCCCCGCGA
>CAZHLO010000115.1:0-4023 GCA_964533385.1 uncultured Dehalococcoidales bacterium
GGGTAGAGAAGGAGGCCAGCTAAATGGACGAAAAGACAAAACAGGAGCTTTTTCAACGAGCGTTAACTACCGACTCAATAAGACAAGAGTTCGAGCAGACTTTGCCAGAGCGAGTGGAACGTTATTTACAAGTAAAACCTCATATAATTATTCCCAATGCACCTTTTGCTGTACCATCATCAGAGTGTAGTTTCCTCTATCGAGATGGTCATTTCTATGCTTGTATAGCACTTGTTCAAGCTGTAGCAGAGGCTATTGTGAGGTATATTTGCGATATAGACTTTCGTGGGCACAGCAAAGACTTTAAGAAAAATGTAGAAAAGCTTTACAAAGAGAAGTCTATTAGCGACAAGATAAGAGAATCCCTGCTCAAGATATGGGAGAAAAGAAATGACTACCACCATCTGAATTCTAGCGTGGAATCTGATAGGCGGACTTTGGAAAAACTAGCCAAAGAGAAGGCTTGTCTTTTGGTTGAGGTCGAAAGTGAAATATTCAAATTCGGCTTTGGCAAAGATGGAAGTATAATTCCCAAGTATCCTAAATATTGGAAAATTAGCGGTGACAGGGCAGAGATATTTCTTCGATTCGAGCCCTAATTCACTTCCCCTTAGCAAGGGGAAAGGGATGGGTTACTATAATCTATTTTAAGCTCACCAGATACTCTTTTAGCCAGCCCAGGGCTGCCTCAGCCGCGCTTTGCTTATTCTGCTCACGGTCTCCGCGGAAGTTATGTTTCCGAGTAAAAGTTCCATCTTTGTGGGATAGCCCAATAAAGAATAGCCCCACCGGTTTGCCCGGGGTAGCCCCAGTGGGTCCGGCAATGCCGGTATCAGCTATACATATATCTACAGCAAGGAGCCTTCTACCGCCACGAGCCATCTCCTTAGCCACCTGAGAACTCACCGCGCCGTATCGCTTGAGGGTAGCCTCTTTCACCCTCACCACCCTGCTCTTGACCTCGTTGCTATAGGCGGTAACCGAGCCCTTATAGTAATCTGAGCTACCAGGGATGTTGGTTATGCGGTGGGATATTAGTCCGCCGGTGGCTGATTCCACCAGCCCCAGGGTTAACCCTTTCTGGCGAAGTAGAGCGCCAATCTCTTGCTCCAGGCTCATATAAACCTTTCCATCAAGCTGTATATTGTCTCTTCGTCTACCTGGCTGCCGTCTTTGCTGAATTTCTGTATGGCATGCTCCACAGTTTTATGCTTGCGCGAATTCTCCAGGTCATCCAGAGAGGCATATATACCTACCCTTCTCCCCACTCTGAAATTGTGTCTCTCTTCGGGTGATAGGGACTGGAATCTGGCAATAGTCGCCAGCATCTTCTCCTTATCCTGGGGCAACTTTCCCTCAATCTCCTGAAGCAGGTTGGTAATATGGTCACTGACAAAGTATGAGTGGCAGTCAAGGTTTTCAATTAACAGCTTCTCTTCTTCTACAATCTCCTCATCTGTTGCCCGAACGAAATCGCCATTTTTAACCTCATCATATAAGGGCATACCCGCCTTGATGGTCAGGGTTCTAACCCGGATAAAGTCGGCGTCTATTTCGTTTAATACCTTGGCAGTTTCAGTGGCATGCTCCTGCCACATCTTTTTCCCGCCCAGTCCGAGGAGGACATATTCACACAGCGAGATGCCCGATTCCACTATCTTTTTGCCGCCTTTTATGTGGTCGGCAGCAGTAACCCCCTTATCCATATATTCAAGCAGCGGGTCATAGCCTGATTCCATTCCGATGTGCAGGCGAGTAAGCCCCGCCTTACGAAGCTCTATCAGCTCCTCCAGCTTCTTTTTGGCGGCTGTCTTGGACCGGCCGTAGCTGGTTATCCGGGTGATACTGGGCAGGGTTTGCTTCAAAAACTTTATTACCTCGACCAGGTCAGGGGTCCTCATAATCAAGGTATTGGCATCCTGGAGGAAGGCGCTGGTGCCACCATGGTAAAGCCACAGGGCAACATTAAAGTAGGTTTCGTTTGGCGGGTTGCTGAGGATAGCCGCCGCCACCTCCTTCTCCCCACCCCCGTAGCCGGCTTTCCAAGAAATCTCCTTTAGCTTATCCTGTATTGCCTTGATGGTTAATATATCCTGCTTTATCTCCTCCACCGGCCTCAGCTCAAATCTTTTCCCCTTGTAGATATGGCAGAACTTGCAGCGGTTCCAGGAGCAGTTTCTGGTTACCCGCAGCAGCAGGGAAAAAGCCTCGCTCGGTGGTCTGATTGGTCCCAGTTCAAAGGAGTCCGTCGTCATTTGTTTTCCCCTTTACAGGTAGCCGAGCACATATTGCTTGATGAACTCAAAGTTGCGCTTTACCTTTTCCCTGCCGACGATGATGTCCATATGTCCGGGGAGCAGGTAATCTATTTCCAGCCGTGATAGCCTCTCTATAGACTGCTTAAGCTGTCGAGCACTGCCGCCGGGCAGGTCAACCCGCCCCGTATTCTGGTTAAAAATGACGTCCCCGCAAATGAGGATTTTCTCACTCTGGCAGTAAAAGCAGATGCTATCGGGGGAATGCCCGGGGGAGGGGATAATCTCAAATTCCATTTCTCCGGTATTCAGCCTATCATTCTTAAATAATCCGTCGTGGTTGAACTCCACGGCGGGAACACCGAAGAACCTTGATGTCTGAGTGACGGTCGCCTCCCAGGAATCCTTTTGCGATGGGTGGATAAGTATTTTAGCTCCCGAGATTTTCTTGAAGGCTTCATTTGCCCAGCAATGGTCACCGTGCAGGTGAGTATTGGCGATAATATCTATCTCTTTTGGGTCAATGCCGTCCCGCTGCAAATCCTGGAGCAGTTCGGGCAGGAACTGGGTAAGACCGGGGTCGATGATGATGCTGGTGTCATCCTTAATCACATAGGTATTGGAGTCCATCATCCCCTTTTCCGGGTAAAAGTATAGATTTTTAGTTAACTTCATGCTATTTTTACCTCTAATCTATTGACTTAAACCAGCCAGCCTTTTATTATATAGCAACCAGGAGAGGTTATTCAATGAGCCACCTCTGGCTCTAAGGGGAAGGAGGTTCTATTATGGTAGTGCTAAGCGCTATTCTTAGTATTCTGGGTGGGCTGTGCGGGGTGATGGGCATTCTCGTTGCCACCGAGGTGTTTGACCTGACTACTGCCGGTATTAATGAATACATCTTTTGGTTTGGTCTAGCCGGGATTCTATTCTTAGCCAGTATAACCACGGCTCTGACTCGCGGCGAGTAAGATTAGTCCCTCTTATCGGCTTTAACGCCTTTAGTTACGGCAGAGTCCTAGGCTTTCTTCTTTCGGCGGCGCCACAGGATAATGCCAAGTATCGTCCCCCAGACGGGGATGAAGATCAGCAGCCAGATGGCTATGGTGCCGAGCCATTGCCCGAAGACAACAATCCCGCGGGCAGCTGATTTGAGTATTTCCAGTGCGCTCCAGCCGACGCGAACCAGCGGCTTAGCGGCAACCTCAGGCTCCAAGGAGACTGAAATCAGGCTCATTGATGAGGTTCGCTCCAGATATTGCATCCTGCCCTTGATTTGCTCTATCTCCTGGCGCACCCAGGACAGCCTTTCATAGATGCTGAGGATATCTTCCACATCCTCGGCTTTCTCCAAGAGGGCGAGGTATTGCTGCTCGGTAGCCTCGGCGTTCTTCAGCCTTGCCTTCAGGTCGATATACTCCTCAGTTACGTCCTCGCTATAGGTACTCTCCGATTTTACCCTTACTGCCAGTTCTCTCAGTTCAGCTAGTGCCTGGTCAAACTTTTCATCAGGCACCCGGAAAGAAATCCACCCCCTCATCTCCTCTTCCTCACCCGAAATCTGCGATGATACCACATAGCCATTAAATCTCACCGCTAGGTGGGCTATATCATCGCAGGCTTGGGTTACCTCCTCCACCACCAGTGACATATCTCCGGTGCGGACTATCATCCGCTCCTCTTCGGTTGGGGGCAAAGCTCCACCTTCATACCCCTTATCCCCCCCTTCAGGTGATACCACTCCTGGGAGTGTTACTACCCCTTCATC
>CAZHLO010000116.1:0-4004 GCA_964533385.1 uncultured Dehalococcoidales bacterium
GCAGCTCCCATTTTCATGCGGACGATATTTCAGATAGCTTCGAAAGTGTGACAATCCTAGCATACCGTTCGAGACATAGGTTATTGACAAAGACGCCCATTAGAACTAGGATTTGTCATCAGAGTGTACCTACCAAAATCAAGCGTAGAGCAGCAGGAGTATGGCTCTTCTAGACCTAATAAAGCACAGAAAAAGCGTCAGGGATTTCTTAGATAAGCCAGTTGAGCGAGAAAAGATAATGGTGTGTCTTGAGGCGGCAAGACTAGCTCCCTCCGAAAGCAATTCACAACCGTGGAGATTCATAGTAGTGGACGATAAACAACTGAAGGATAAGCTCTGCGATGCTGCTTTCAGTAGCATATACTGGATAAATTCCTTTTGCAAAACGGCACCAGTCATGGTTGTCGTCATATCGGAGAAGTCCAAGTTCTTAGCCAGAATCGGGGGGGTGTTTCGAGGCACAAAATATTACCTTATAGATATAGGAATAGCTTGTGAGCATTTCGTACTCGAGGCTGAAGACCTAGGCCTTGGAACTTGCTGGATAGGCTGGTTCAATGAACGGGCAGTAAAATCAATATTGAATATACCAGAGAACAAAAAGATAGATATTTTGATAGCACTGGGCTATTACGATAGGGAAAAGCTAGGGCCAGAACATGGTAGAGAGCCGATAAATGAGATCGTGTCCTTCAACGCTTATTAGTCGTGCGACTTTATACCGGTTACATCCAGTCCTTGCTTAAAAGGGGGCTGAACTTTATCCCCTTTGGCTGACATTGTACATTTGTCCAGATTGTGCATTGCACAATAGCTTGTTTTGTGCAGCTTGGTCACAATTGAGGCTTTTGTGTAGTGCCAGATGTGCTGAGACTCAATATACTCGCTTTACCCATCTTATCCTAGTCTCGGTATCTTCCATTATGACATAGCCAGAGTTCTCAAAAGGATGCTCTTCCAGAAGAAGGAGGAATTGCAGCATGCTCGTGCTGAGGCAGAGGAAGCGTTGCACTCCCAAACCATTGAGCTTGCTGATCCAGATGTTGTCCGAGCATATGTGAAAGACTTGAAACAATTGCTGGAGGAATCTGAGGTAGTAGAGTAGAAAGCGTTCTTGAAGTCCTTCGTAGAGAGGATTGAGGTGGGAGAGTCTGAGACGAAGATTATCTACACTATCCCCATGCTACCAAGTAACTTGGCCACGGAAACGGTAGGAGTTTTACCTTTTATACAGGATGGTAGACCGTACGGTATAAAAGATAAAACCTTCGAGAAGACTTTTTCGCTGGTCTACTGAAGTTCGAAGCCTTGCGCTAGCTATTATATCAGCACAGTGATAAAGCAGCAACCCAGAGTTCGAGCCCCCATAGATCCACCAGGGGTATCAATAGGTATAACTTTTGAAATGTCCTTTAGGCTCAATATCTAATTGCAATCAGCTTTGTTGAACAAAACAAGCTTTTGTTACCTAATGAACAGAATCCAGGCTCAGGTGAGACCCTGTAAAACCGCGAGTTTTTGTCTAGTAAGAAAATAGGAACCCATTATGATATCCCCTCGCTCCCTGGCTTAGAGGTATAATATAGTTGAAAAAAATAAAGAAAGTTGATACTCTAGTATCAAGGCGGCTAGCCTACTCTTTTATAACCGGCAGTCTTTTGGTGTTACGGCATGTAAGCACTCGGTCAGCAATGATGTAGTTGGGCTGCGTAATCGTAATAATGAATCACTTATCAACAAAAAATCTTGAGCTAGAACAGAGAAGGCTATCTTACTTCAAGCGCCGTAAGATAATCTGGATAACTGCAATCAGCGTTGTTCTTCTGACAATTATATTTCTCAGTTTCTATCAGTTCACTGACGTAATGTTTGGGCCGCCGGAAGGTCTAAGTTCTACTTCAGCAGTTG
Source organism: uncultured Dehalococcoidales bacterium (assembly GCA_964533385.1). Taxonomy (GTDB): domain Bacteria; phylum Chloroflexota; class Dehalococcoidia; order Dehalococcoidales; family BS750m-G39; genus CAZHLO01. Next base: position 1,909 of record CAZHLO010000116.1, read on the forward strand.
GTGACTGGGCTATGTTTCGCCACGATCTCAGTCATACCGGTAGCAATGACACAAGTGGCACCACGCCCGAGGGAACGCTGAAATGGGTCTTTTCTACCGGTGGTGCCATCCATTCTTCGCCAGCAGTAGCGGGTGGCATCGTCTATTTCGGCTCCAGGGATGGTAAACTCTATGCCCTCGATGCCGCCACCGGTGAAAAGCTCTGGGAATTCAGGACAGGCAGCTGGGTGGAGTCCTCACCAGCAGTCGTCAATGGTGTGGTCTATTTCGGGTCAAATGACGGCAGGCTATACGCGATTGATGCTGCTACCGGTAGCAAATTGTGGGATTTTTATGCAGAATTTGCTATCAAGTCTTCCCCCGCTGTAGCCGATGGTATAGTTTACTTTGGTGCCGACGATTATCGTATTTATGCGCTGGATGCAGTAACGGGAAAGGAACTGTGGAATTTCGAGACAGATTGCTATATTAAATCGTCGCCGGTTGTAGCCAATGGCATCGTCTATGTTGGCTCAATGGATAATTATTTCTACGCCTTGCATGCTAAGAGCGGAAGACTTCGCCTAAAATTTGACTCTGGCTCTGCTGTTATCTCCTCTCCGGTGGTGTATGATGAAGCCGTCTATTTCAGCAGTTCCAAAGGTTCACTGTATGCCATTGACCCCAGAGGCCGAAATTGGCCGCTGGAAAATAAGCTCAGGCCCTACTGGGTAGCGCTATATTTATATGGTGTGGCACCCCGTCCTCCACACCCGTCCGGCTTTCTATGGTCCCTCACGTTGAAGTCAAGAACAAGTGCCTCTCCGGCTGTAGTGAACGATGTCCTTTACATTAGTTCCGGTAGTCAACTAGTTTCAATAGATATCCAAAGTCAGGAAGAGCGCTGGGCATTTGAAGCCGGCAGCACCATAAGTTCCTCGCCAGCGGTATTGGATACGTCTATCTATGTGGCGAGTGAAGAAGGTTGCCTTTATGCTCTGGATATCGCCACCGGTGAAAAGCTCTGGGACGTCTTCATTGGTGGTAGAATTACCTCATCCCCTGCTGTGGCGGATGGGACGGTTTATATAGGCTCGCACAATGGCAACCTGTATGCTGTTAATTAGTTAAATGAAGACCAAAATCGGGTTTTGCACCTTTGATAACGGCTCTTTTCATCCTGGGTAATAGGCTCGGCTAATATTTTTAGACCCTTATGCAAGCTACCAAGTGTCCGCCCCCGACATCACGTAGTGGCGGTCTTTCCATGCTGCAATCCGCAATAGCTAACTGGCACCGCGGGTGGAAATGGCATCCCGTTGGTGGATTGGCGGGATTGGGTACCTCACCCTTCAAAACAATACGCTTGCGCTTCTCTTCTATAATAGGGTCTGGTATAGGTATTGCCGAAAGTAAGGAGTGGGTATAGGGATGCAGGGGATTGTCATAGAGTTCCTCTGAGCTAGTTATCTCCACAATACGGCCCAGATACATCACCGCCACGCGATTGCTAATGTGCTGTACAACGGAGAGGTCATGGGCAATAAAGAGATAGGTCAATCCCAACTGCTCCTGTAGTTCCTCAAGCAAGTTGATTATCTGAGCTTGAATTGAAACATCAAGGGCTGAAATAGGCTCATCACAGACTACCAGCGAGGGATGGCAAGCTAGGGCACGTGCCACGCCAATACGTTGCCTTTGACCACCACTAAACTCGTGAGGAACGCGATCCTTCATACTGGGATCAAGCCCGACCAGTTGAAAGAGCTCGGACACTCTATCACTAAGCTCTCTCCCACTAGCCATATGATGAACCTTTAACGGATCACCCACAATACTACCAGCAGTCTGTCGTGGGTTGAGGGAACCAAAGGGATCCTGAAAAATAGCGCCCATACGGCGGCGGAGCGACCTTAGCTTACGCTCCGGTGTGATAGAGATATCATTCCCATCAAAGATAATATTCCCCGATGTGGGACGGTAAAGGAGAAGAATACAGCGACCGGTAGTGGTCTTGCCACACCCGCTTTCTCCAACCAGACCAAGAGTCTCATGTCTCTTTATCTCAAAACTAATATCATCTACTGCTTTGATATCACCGACCTTACGCTGCAAAA
>CAZHLO010000117.1:0-3976 GCA_964533385.1 uncultured Dehalococcoidales bacterium
GCGTCAGATGTGTATAAGAGACAGACCCAAGAGAGGTTAGACCTCTCTTCACTCCTCTTAACGGAGGTGGAAAAGAGAGGGATACCCCACCCCAACGGGGGTGGGGTAAGAAAGTCTTAAAGGGGTGAAACCCTTTTGGGCGGGCTGGGTATGGGAAGATAGAGAACTGTTAAAAAGGGGGAGAAAAAATGGATTGCATTTTCTGCCAGATTGTAGCCGGCAAAATTCCCAGCGATATGGTCTATCAGGATGAAGAGGTAATCGCCTTCCGCGATATTAAGCCGCAGGCACCAGTACACCTGATTATCACCCCCAGAAGGCATATGCCCTCCCTCACCCACCTATCTGAAGCCGACTCATCACTCGTCGGACACATGGTAGCTGTCGCCAACCAGCTGGCAAAGAAGGAAGGCGTGGCTCAGAGGGGGTACCGGCTGGCGATAAACTGCGGGGAGGAGGGCGGACAGCTCGTACCTCACCTCCACTTCCACCTCCTCGGCGGACGGAGGCTCTCAGGTCAGCTTGGCTGATTTCTGATATCCCAAAAAGGTGAGCAAGCCAGCGATGCTTTTGGCATCACAGATTTTTCCTGAGGTGATAAGACTGGTAACCTCACTTAGCGGCACCCGGGCTAACCTGATGCCCTCGCTATCCTCAGCCTGAAGTGGACTGGGGACGAGGTCAGAAGCCAGATAAAGATAGAGGTATTCGGTGCAGTAGCCGGGGGAGGAGTAGAAGCCACCCAGCCTCTCCACCTTTCGGGGGAGAAAGCCGGTCTCCTCACGCAGCTCACGGCGAACACAGTCCTCTGGGGTCTCGCCAGGGGCAATACCACCGGCCGGTATCTCCAGTAGCTCCTCCTCCACCGGCTTGCGGAATTGATTGACCAGCAGAACATTTTCTTCATCGTCAATGGCGATAATTGCCACACAATCGCTGTGTTCCACAATCTCCCGCGTGGTCTCCCGGCCGCTGGGCATCCTGACAGTATCAACCCGCAATTTTACCGCTCGCCCCTCGTAGACCATTCGGCTGGATAGCGTCTCTTCCTCAGCCAAGTTAGACCTCCAACTGATAGATAAGAGCCACCTCGTCACAATCGGGAAATTTGGGGCAGCGGTAGCACTCAGTCCAGACCTTTCTTGGCAGCTCCATCTTATCTACTCGAGAAAAGCCAAACTTCTTAAAAAGGGCGGGCTTGTAAGTGAGGCAAAAGACAGTGCCAATACCAAGTTCCTCAGCTTCTTTAAGGCAAGCCTTAACTAACTGGCCGCCAATGCCTTGCTCCTGGCTACCCTCAGCTACCGCCAGTGACCTTATCTCAGCCAGGTCTGACCAGAAAACATGCAGGGTGGCACAGGCAACCACCCGCTCATCCTGCCTGACTACAAAACAATCCCTTATGCCCTCATACAACTCGCTAAGCGAGCGAGGTAGCATCTCGTCCTTATCAGCAAAGTAGTTGATTAGCTGATGCATCTGGGGGACATCGCTGATTCTGGCTTTTTCTATCTTCAACTTAGTGCTTCCCCTTTAACTTTTTCTCCAGTGAGCTATAGAAGGCGGCTTCAGGATGAATTCTCAAAAAACGACCGCTATTAGAGCTATGCCTTACGGTGATAACGGCACCATCGCCGAGCGGCAGGTTTATATGACCATCAATACTCAGTGTAGCCTGATGGGTGGTATTAAGGCGGAGCCTGACCACTACCTGAGCCGGTAATACCAGGCTGTAAGCTAGACTGAGGTGAGGCAATATGGGCAATAACAGAAACTCCTTGGCCCGGGGATGGAGAATGGGACCACCGGCAGAGAGCGAATAGCCGGTGCTGCCCGTGGCAGTAGCCACAATAACGCCGTCAGCTTTGTATGTGGTCAGCAGCTCATCATCAATGCTGGTTTCAATATAGACCACCCGAGCTACCGCCCCCCTAGCCACCACGACGTCGTTCAGGGCATAAAAGGTGCGAGATGGCTCAGAGGCGGTGGCACCAAGCTCAGCCTCAAGCATAGCCCGCTCATCAAGCCAGCCCTTCCCCTCAAGCAGAGCGGGCAGTTTTTCTTTGGCTTTCTCAGCACTGAGCTCAGTCATAAAGCCCAGTTTGCCCAGATTGACGCCAGTAATCGGGATTTGACCGGCAACCGCTACCTGAGCCGCCCGCAGAATAGTGCCATCGCCGCCAATGGTAAGAATTAAGTCGGTGTCATCCGCCTGAGACTTAGCCTTCTCTCCTTCCCAGGCAGAGCCTAGCCAAACCGATATACCCCTGGCAGTTAGAAAACCCTGTAATTCCTCAGCCAGGGTATGGGCGGCTTTAATCATGGGGTGATAGAGAATGCCAATCTTTTTCATAGGTGAGACCTGCTTTGTAATAATGAAAACATCGCTTCCGAGGGCAAGGGAAGTGTAGCATTGCCCCTTTGAGGTGTCAAGGCTGGGATTTAGACAGTTATTGGTTAGCGGGGGCGGGGTGGTGATTTTTTAGGCCTGTCGGGTTTCGTCTTGCTGAACTTTTTAACCGCCCTGCCCGATTTAAAGCGGCTCAGATTGACAAAGCCTCTGGTGCGGTTCATCGCTTTTGCCCTTGGTTAATCAGATACCTCCTCAGCATTCAGTGCTTCTGGTGGTAGTATGATGTCAACCGGCTGATTATAATCGTAGAAGCTCATCCCCATGTTTGTATCCATGGTCATCTTTTTAAAATCATCCTTAGTAGCGCCTATATCCTCGGGACGTATTTCTATAACCATACCAACCTCTACCTTCATCGGCAGATAGCTGTCTTTGGCTATCCATTCTTTTGCCGACATTTCCTTCAATAGGTCAGGCAGATTCAACTGGCTGAGGTCTATGTCTAGGAATTGTAGTTGTTGGGCCATCAAATTGCTCAACGTCTCTATACTTGGCGTTATTTCCAATACATAGCAGTCAGTGCCATTTACCACTTCACTGCCTACATACTTAACCTTAGTGGCGGTTGTCAAGAGCTCTATTTCCTGCTTAAGCAGGCCCTGCTGCTGCCACACCTCCTCAGTCAACTCCATCTTCCTCCACTGCTCATCTTGGCCGGGGATTACCATCTTCATATACATCCACCCACCAGTGCCATAGATTTCCATTGTCCATTCTTGTTCTTCCTCATCTGGTATATCTACGTTCATATTCATTATCATCTGCATTTCTTTGTCGACATTGTCTAAGGCGCCAGTGGCATCAATTACCGCGGTTATTTCCCCCGGCTCAGACCCACCAACCTGCTCTAAGGTCATTGACACATCCACATCAACCCTACCGGTATCAATTTCAGCAGCGGCAGTGGCGGCATTGGCGACTATCCGGTCTATTTCCTCTTGAGGGAGTCCTCCGCCAGCACAACCGATAAGGGTAAGGGACAGGGCCAGGGCTAAGGATAAAAGTAATATCCTCTTTACTGCTGACATATTCTGCCTCCTTTATTATGGCTATCATAACATATTGGGAACTAGTCAACAAACCCTTAGCTCTATGCTGGCTCAATCTTATTCTGCTGCTCCCGATAACGAGCCAACTTCCGTCCCATTTTCCTGCCCGGGGGGCTGAATATAAATATAAAATAAAGGGCATATATGCCGAGAAGAATAAAAACCAGGCGCTTCAAGGTGGGCAGCCAGCTACCAGACTCAACGCCAAAGGAACGAACTAGGGTTACAATCACCCCGACGATGCCAATGTAGCCGATGACGATTAAGACTGAGGCTATCAGCCGCCTTTTTCGGTGCTGCACCACATCTTCAGCAGCGCTGGTGGTGAAGCCGGTATTGGTGAAGGCAGATAGAGCCTGGAACATCGCCATCCTGGGCTCCATGCCGGTAAGCTGAAAGGCGATGCTCCCCAGTTTAACTATAGCCAGGATTATTAAAATGATAGCTGCCAGCAACCATAGATGAAAGAACATTTTAGCCTCCTTAGGTTAAAGTTTAAGCATAACTATACAAT
>CAZHLO010000118.1:0-3967 GCA_964533385.1 uncultured Dehalococcoidales bacterium
ATATTGTGCTGCTTGACGCCCGTAAGGTGTGTAGCTTCGCCGATTATTTCGTCATCTGTAGCGGCGAGTCGGAGAGGCAGATTTCAGCAATCTATGACGAGGTGGGGCATAGATTGAAGCAGGCGGGCGTCTTACCCCATCACCACGAAGGGACGGTAGACTCGGGCTGGCTGCTGCTTGATTTTGGCGATATTATTGTTCATATCTTTGCTCCTTTTGAGCGGGAATACTACCAGCTGGATGAGCTGTGGAGCCAGGCTGCCCCGGTGCTCAGGATTCAATAGCTGAACATTTCATCCGGGGAGAAGAAGAGTTTGATTTCCTCCTCGGCGGTGGCGGCTGAGTCCGAGCCGTGAATAGTGTTCCGCTCAATGTCCAGGCCGAAGTCGCCCCTTATGGTTCCCTTTTCCGCCTTAGCCGGGTCGGTTGCCCCCATTGCCTTTCTGATTACTTCTATGGCTCCTTTGCCCTCAAGGACGCAGGCAATTATGGGGGCTGAGCTGATATAGTTCACCAGGCTATCATAGAAGGGCTTGTCCTTGTGGATGGCGTAGTGGCGGCAGGCTAGGGCTTTATCGGGGTGGAGGAGCTTCATTGCCACCAGCTTCAGCCCTAGGTTCTCCAGTCGGGAGATTATAGTGCCCGCCAGCCCTCTCTGCATGGCATCAGGTTTGATTAAGACTAAAGACCGTTCCATTTAAGCTCCTATCCCGTAGATTTTAACAGGTTTTCTAGGTCTTTAACAGTAACTATTTCCAGAGTGTCAACGACGAGGTCAGCCTGCTTCAGGCTCTCTTTGGAGTGGGTGGTGGCAATAGCGACACAGTACATGCCGGCTTTTTTGGCTGCCGTCACTCCAGCCACGGCATCCTCAATGACGATGCAGTTCCCGGGCTTAACTCCTAATCTCCGGGCAGCCAGCAGGAAAACCTGAGGGCTGGGTTTGCCCTCGGTTACCTCATGACCGGAGACAATAGCCTGGAAGCAATCGGCTATCCCCAGGCTGCCGGTAATGAGCCGGATATTTTCTATCGGCGTTGACGAGGCTAGTGCCATCTTGACGCCGCTTTCGTCGAGGGCTTTGAGCAGTTTTACCGCTCCGGGGATTGGTTTTATATTTTGCCCTATCATGCGGCGGAAGGTTTTTTCTTTTCTCCGGGCAATAGCCTCTATTTCATCTTGAGATATCTCTTTTCCCAGTGCCCTTCTGATTATGGCATCGTTTCTTATGCCAAAGGCGTGCTTGAAATCCTCCCTGGTGAATTTCACCCCTCTTTTGCCGAAAATCTCCTGCCAGGCACGGAAATGATAGGGGGCAGTATCGGCAAGCACTCCATCCATATCCCAGATAATAGCCTCGATTTCAGGCATTGGCTTTTGGCTCCCCTCTTGGGCTGAGGATAAACATGGTAGCGTTGCCATCGGCTACTAGCGTGCCATCCTTGAGTCTCAGTTCTCCCTTAGCCTCAACCAGCCTTCTGGTCTTTCTGGTCACGGAGGCGGTGATAGTGAGGTGCTCACCTATCTGGACGGGGCGTTTGAACCTGGCTTCCATTTTTGCAGTTATGGTATTTACCCCGGAAAATAGGGCGGCGTAACTCATCGCCTCATCAAGGAGGCAACTTATAATTCCGCCATGAACCACTCCCGACCAGCCCTGGTGCCACTTGCTGGGGGTGAACTCCGCCTTGACTTTTTTGCCGTCCCAGGCAAAATTTAATTTCAAGCCAATAGGGTTTTTCTGCCCGCAGACAAAACACATGCTCCATTCCTTTTCCGTGTCAACTGATACCTGAGGCCAGTTTGCCATTTTTGTCTCCTTAACTAGCGATGTTTGGGCTGGGTGATTGCCGGTCGCCTGAGGTATAGCGGCTGCAGGGTGGCGGGGTGGTCATAATCGCCAGCCTCAAGCCGTGGCTTCGCCAGCTCAGCCAGTAAGCCAGCACGTCGCAATTGGTCGGGGGCGATTACTGCCTTTGCCTTAAGCCGTTTCCTCAGTTGGCGGGCGATGAGGGGCACGTATTCCCCGCAAAATATGGTCTTTTCGGTTATCTCTGAGCCTAGAGCGTCAACGGTGGTTATATGCTCAGCAATAAGCTGGCGCCATTTATTATCCTGCCTCTGGTAGAGGGCAGTGGCAATCTCTCCCCGGCCGGCATTGAGTATGGGACAGATGGGCAAGCCCGTTTCGACGTGCTGGTAGGCTTCCAGCTCCAGGCTGCTGATGCCGATGATGGGGACTTTAAGGCTGAAGGCTAACCCCTTGGCGGTGCTTAAGCCCACGCGCAGCCCGTTAAAGCTCCCGGGTCCTTTAGCCACGATAACACAACTGATTGATTGAAGCTTTATCTGAGCCTCATTTAGCAGTTGAACCAGACGGGGCAGTAGCTCAACGCTGTGGTTTTGCCCGCAGCGCCAGGTTGCCTCGGCGAGCACCTTGCCCTCCTGAACCAGAGCGATACTCGCGCTATTGGTTGAGGTATCTATTGCTAATAACATTTTTTAGCTGTGCCACTATTTTTCGGTAGCGCTGGTCACTGGGCTTGAGTTTTAAGCTGCGCTCAGTGTCGGAAAGATAGCTCATTTCAATTAGCAGGTGCTCCGGCGGCAGCAAGCTTAACCCTTTTTCTGCCCATTCCACTACACAAACACCATTGCCGTATAGATAATCATCCAGACCCAGCTCGGCAATCTCCTCTAAATTGTCCAGGCGGTAGAAGTCTATGTGATATAGCGGTAACCGGCCGTAAAGCTCCCTGATGACGACAAAGGAAGGGCTGGCGGCATACTCCTTGATACCCAGTCCCCAGGCAATGCCCTGAGCTAGGCAGGTCTTCCCCGCTCCCAAGCCTCCCACTAGGAGAAAGATATCGGCGGGCTGGGCGAGCTTGCCAATCTCGCTCCCAAACCTCTGGGTCTCTTCTGGGCTATGGCTGATTATCTCAAGGTGGTTCATCTGGTCTTAAAATGCTCCCACCCTCTCTTGCCCAGATTAAACGGCTTTCCCCGGCTATCAACTACGGTTACCCCTTTACCAGCGACAATTTTACCGATTGGCGTTATCGGGCAGGAGGCTGCCCTCTTTACCCTATTTATTACCTCAGCCCCGGCGGTAAACAAAAGCTCGTAGTCCTCCCCGCCGGATAGTGCCAGCTCCAGGGCTCTCTCACCGAACTCGGCTTTGACCATGGGCTCAATGGGCACGCGGTCAGCCTCTATTCGGGCGCCGACCTGACTTGCCTTACATATCTGACTTAAGTCTGAAATCAGCCCATCGCTAATATCTATGGCTGTTTTCACCCCTTGCTCGACTAATAGCTGCCCTTCAGTTATTCTGGGGTAGGGGTAGAGGAAAGCCTGCTTAAAACGGGCAGTGGCGGGGGGGTCAAATTGAAGCTTTAGCTTAAGCATTTCCAGTCCGGCGGCGGCAGCGCCGAGGAAGCCGGTAACCGCTATTATTTCTCCGGGCCTGGCGGCGGAGCGGGTGAGGAGCTGCTTTTTGGGGCTAGCGCCCAGAATAGTAATGGTAATAGCGACTATAGGTGCACTGCTGGTATCACCGCCAATTATGGCTACTCCATATTGCTGAACCAGATCAATCATCCCGGCATAAAGGGCAGTGACATCGTCCACCTCGGTATTATCGGGCAGGGCTAATGACACCAGGGCATATCGGGGCACGCCTCCCATAGCGGCAATATCGCTGAGGTTGACTGCCATCGCCTTCCAGCCCAGTTCCTGCCAGGAGGCGATACCTGAGGGGAAATGGACATCCTGAATGAAGGAATCGACGGTAGCCAGTTGTATTGAGGTATCGCCTTTCCAGGCAGCAGCGTCATCACCGATGCCGATTAAGAGCCGCTCATCCTGCCCGCCACCAGCCATTTTGGCCAGGAGGTCAATCAGCCCGAATTCCCCCAGTTCCGAGACCTTCATAGCTAAAATTATAACATGAATTCAAGGTGAG
>CAZHLO010000119.1:0-3909 GCA_964533385.1 uncultured Dehalococcoidales bacterium
GGTTGATAGAGGAAAAGCAGACCTATGCCGATGGCAAGATTCCGGTAAATGTTGATGGCGGCTTACTCTCTAAAGGTCATCCTATAGGTGCTACCGGTGGCTCGCAGGTTAGAACCATTGTCCGCCAGCTCCGAGGGCAAGCTACTGAGGCTCAAGTGAAGGGAGCGGAGGTAGGCTTAGTTCATAACATAGGTGGCATCGGGCAATACGGCAATGTAACCATCCTCAGGAGGTAGCTTGATGGGCTTTGAGAATTTTGGCACCGTTAGTTTTACTGCCGAAGCCAAAGCGGCCGATTTTATAAAATACCTGGAGGCAGGCAAGGTAATGGCAACCAGATGCCGGAAGTGTGGGGTCAGCTACTTCCCACCGAGGATGGATTGTCCAAGGTGTTTGTCCAGCGATGTAGAGTGGTTTGAGATTAAGGGCAAAGGTAAGCTCGCTAGCTATACGGTGGTGAATTACGGTCCTACCGGTTTTGAGGCAGACGCACCCTATATTCTGGCTTTGGGAGAATTTGACGGCGTTCAAATCCTCGCCCGTTTAAGCCGGGATATTGAGCCGAAGGATATTCGAGTTGGCACGAGTTTGACAGTCAGTCCGCTAAAACGGCCTGATAATAGAATTGCTTACGAATTCAAAAAGGGCTAGACAAGGAGGTTTAAGATGCCTGAAAGAAAAGTTTGCCTTATTGGCGGTGGCATGAGCCGGTGGGGAGTGAGGGAGGCAAGTATAATTGATATGGCTCAGGAAGCGGCAAAGGATTGTTTTGATGATGTTCCCGGTCTTAAGAAGGAGGACGTAGATGGTCTTCTCTTTGCCTCTTCCTATTGCGGACGGCGTTCTTTTCAGGTCAATATAGCTCCGGTAATAGCCGAACGCATAGGCATTAAGCCGACCAGTATGTGCACCAGGGTGGATACCCTGTGTGCTGGAGGCAGTTCCGGCATTATCCTGGCGGCGGGGCTAATCAAGGCGGGGATGGCTGATGTTATGATGGTAGCTGGCGGCGAGAAGCTCTATACACCTCAGAGGTGGGAGACCTATTACAGCGAGCTTGCTTCCATAGACCATGATTGGGACGGAGCCCAGGGGATAGGACTGCCGCCCCCCTTCTTTAGCATGACGGCTCAGGAGCATATGAAACGCTACGGGACGACCAAGGAACAACTTTCAGCCGTCTCGGTCAAGAATCGGAGAAATGGCTCGAACAACCCAAAGGGGCATTTTCAGAAGGCGGTTACGCTGGCAGAGGTGATGGCGGCCCGACCGGTAGCTCCCCCCTTGAGCCTCTTTGACTGCACCCCGGTCACTGATGGCTGTGCCGCGGTGCTGTTGACCTTTGAAGAGAAGGCGAAGGAGCTCTCCGATAGACCCCTGGTTTATATCAAAGGGACGGCTCAGGCATCACTTCATAGTATGTCAATGAACTGGCCTGGTGAACACCTGGCTGACTGGGTTCACCTGAGAACGGCGGCCAAGAAGGCTTACGAGAGGGCGCGGGTTGGTCCCAATGATATTGATGTTGCCCAGACCCATGACTGCTTCACTATTTCTGAGATTGTTGAGACGGAAGACCTGGGGTTCTGCAAGAAGGGGGAGGGGGGACCCTTTGTTGAGTCAGGACAGAGTGATTTTGGCGGCAAGATTCCAGTAAATACCGATGGCGGTCTTCTTTCCTGCGGGCACCCCTTTGGCGGCACTGGAATCCGCCAGGCGCGGGAGATACTCTACCAGCTACAGGGAAGAGCCATAAGGCAGGTGGAGGGGGCTGAGATCGGCCTAACGCACAACCTCAGTGGACTTAATGTGGAGCATACCATACTTATTTATGGGAGAGAACCCTGAGAATTTAGAAAATCTGAATAAAGGGGGGATTATGCCAGTACTGGGAGTACCAATCTTAGAAGGTAAATATCCATCCACTATGGACCTCTATCCCTTGGAGGCTAAGGAGTTTAACCGAATTCACCAGTTCTATGAAAACCTTAGGCAGAATAGGTTTACCACCACCAAGTGTCGAAAATGTGGCAATGTGCCTTTCCCACCCCGTGTTGTCTGCCCTCAATGTAATTCAGATGATTTAGAGTGGGTGGACCTGCCCACACAGGGGAAGGTGCTTCGCTTTACCGAAGAGGTGGCGGGAGTACCTCTCGGCTTTGAGACACCCCTGATTCATGCCCTCGTTGACCTGGGTGGGGGACGCAGGCTTATCTCTCGCATCGTTAACTGCAAAGAGGGGCAGCTTAAGGAGGGCAATGAAGTTCAGCTGGCTGTCTTTGATATACCTCCTATGATAATAGAGAAAAAGGGTGAGATGACAGAGGCAGAGAGGGTATTTTTTGCCTTTGAGCCGGTAAAGAAGTAAAATAAATAATAATAGTTACCTGAGACAGCGGGTGCCGTTTAGGGCTTAATTGGTTGCCTGCCGAGGGAAAAGGAGCTTAATGATAAGTCCTTGTGCGGCAGGCGCAGGGACTTACTTTTTAGGGGGGTGATGAGAGATGTCAAATAGGGAAAAGAAGGCGCAGCTTATTAATAGCCTGCAACAGGTCTTCTCGCGGTGCAGCATTGGTGTTCTAACTGATTATCGGGGACTATCAGCGGCTGAGATGACTGACTTGCGTCGCCGGTTGAGAGAATCGGGTATTGAGTATAGGGTGGTGAAGAATACGCTGGCACGGTTTGCTGCTGAAAGAGCAGGCAAGGAGGAACTAGTCAGCTTCTTTGAGGGTCCAGTGGCTATTGCTTTTGGCTACGGCGATATTACTGAGCTACCTAGAGTCTTAACTAACTACATTGAAACCTCCAAGGTAAGTATGAGTATAAAGGGAGGCTTCTTACCGGAGAGGCTGCTTACTGCGGAAGATATAACCACCTTATCGGCATTACCATCGAGGGAGATCTTGCTAGCCAGGGTTGTGGGTGGGGTGCAGAGCCCCATCTCAGCCTTGGTCAGCTATCTTGCTGCCCCGGTGATGGGGATTATAGGGGCGCTACAATCAAGGATTCAACAAATGGAGGGAGGATAAGATGACACAAGAGGAAACAAAGGGCAAAAAACCAGCCAAGAAGCCTGAAGCCAAGGCTGAGGTCAAAGAGCCTGAAGCCAAAGCTGAAGTGAAGGAACCTGAAGCCAAGGCTGAGGCGAAGGAACCTGAAGCCAAAGTTGAGGCAAAGAAGCCCGCTGCCAAAGCAGAGGCGAAGAAGTCTAAAGCCGTTGATGAGATAATGGCTAGTATAAAAAATATGACTGTGCTTGAGCTATCGGAGCTGGTCAAGGCACTGCAGGCTGAGTTTGGTGTTAGTGCTCCAGCCCTGGTGGCGGCACCGACGGCGGCATCGGCTGAAGCAGCAGCTGCGGCTCCAGCGGCGGCTGAGGAGAAAACAGAGTTCAGCGTTATTCTCAAGGATATAGGGGCTAATAAGATTAGTGTTATCAGGGCAGTGAGGGAGCTAACTACTCTGGGGCTGAAGGAGGCAAAGGATTTTGTCGAGAGTGCCCCTCAGACGGTAAAAGAGGGGATTAGCCAAGAGGAAGCAACGGCGGTAAAACAAAAACTGGAAGCCGCTGGCGCTACCGTCGAACTTAAGTGAACTTTGGGGGTGGTCTGTGTCTTCTAGCGATTATTTTATACCGATGGGCATGGGTGGCTTTTTTGCCATCGTGGGTATAATCTTGATTATTTTAGGCAAGAGTGAGGAGAGGGCTTATTATGATTCCCTGGTTAATCGCCCTGATGCCAGGGAGTTTCTGGAGCACTGGCCAGCGCGCCCCAGAGTGGGGTCACTAAAGATAGGTGGCTGGATAGCTCTGGCTATTGGCTTGCTTTTGGTGGTTATGGGCGGCGCCTTTTGGCTTTGGGGTTGAGCCACCTGATGCCGTCAAAACGCCTTCTCAAACTGTAA
>CAZHLO010000120.1:0-3788 GCA_964533385.1 uncultured Dehalococcoidales bacterium
ATCTCAATTGTATTCACCGGAGTATATGAAAGGACAACTGGTAAATACGGCGAAAGGGGTATAAGATACGTCCATATAGAGGTAGGGCACGCCGCTCAGAACCTGTGCCTCCAAGCAACAGCCATGGGGTTAGGAGTAGTTACTGTAGGTGCGTTCTCCGATGAACAGGTAACTGAACTCCTGAATCTACCAGAGGATGAACAGCCTTTGTATATAATCCCTGTGGGCAGGAAGTAATAACAACTGTAAAAGCCGCTGCTGCTTCCGCCACGGTTCCTGAGGCTATGAGGATGTCTCCTTTTTGTAGTATTTAGGCGCAAGGGTGGAGTGCACCAACAGAATAGGCTTATCAACTCTGGTAAAATTCAGTGGGCAATGAATGAATCCCTTTGGGATGTAGACGCTGGTGGGGGTGTTGATTACATATTTTTCCTGCTCCTTGCCAAGGTACATCTCGATTTCCCCTCCCAGCTCATTCAGGCCATTTGGGTCGAATCCAACAAAAGTCACATACATGTCAAAGTCGTGTGAATGTGGGAATTCCTCCATGAGTACGGGTTTTGTAACCGGCAGTAAAATGAGCGAAAAATCAGAATTAAAAACCTTTTCACCGACAAACTCTATAGATGGTCCAAGTTCTCCGTGTTCTATAGGATGTTTAAACACATATTTCTCGTATTTTTTAGCCATTTTCCTCTTCCCTCCTTTTTACTTGGTAACTCCCCTTTTTTATTTTATAATATTACGATAACCATTTCCTCTCATAACGTCAATTTTTAGTGAAGTTTAGTGAGAAAAATGTAAATGATTGGCCATACAAGATTTGAAAAGCTACTCCAACCTCATCACATAGGGCCGGTAAAGACCAGAAATCGGATAATAAAGACAGGTGCTGGGATGTTCATGTGGCACGAAGACGAACTTCATATGAACGAGACAGTTAAGGCCTTCTATGAAGCACTAGCCAGAGGCGGCGTAGGTCTGCTTATAGTAGAATCCCCAACCATTGATTACCCTCTAGGCGCACGCTGGAGGGAACGGTATCGTATTGACGACGACAAATACATTAAAGGCCTTAGTGAGTTAGTTCAGGTTATCCATAAACATGGCTGCCCGACATTTATGCAAATGAACCATGATGGACCCTGGCAGGTAAAGCTTCCCATTGTGCCAGTACCTCTTTTCTCCGGTCAGCCGATAGCCTCTTCGCCCGTTAGCCTAAATTCGGAAAACGATTTTCATAATGAAGTGCCCAGAGAGCTCACCATCCCTGAGATTGAGGAGATTGTGGATAAGTTCGCCAGTGCTGCGGTGCGGGCGCAGAAGGCCGGATTTGACGGTGTAGATGTAAATGCAGCTAGTAGTCACCTGTTGCATAACTTTCTCTCTCCTTTCTGGAATAGACGCCAGGATGCCTATGGTGGGAGCTTGGAAAATAGAGCCCGGTTTGCGATGCAAATCGTACGGGAAATCAAAAGACGTCTGGGGCAGGATTTCCCGGTCTCTGTTTGCATAAATGGTATGGAAATTGGTCGAGCTATCGGCATTGCCGATGATAAATGCCTGACTCCTGAGGATAGTCGGGGGATAGCCAGGTTATTACAGGAAGCCGGCGCTGATGCCATTCAGGTAAGGAGTCACTGGCTGGGATATCACGTTGGCGCCTATCTCCCTGACGCGCTTCTCTATCCGGAACCTCCCATTCCTTTGAAATCCTTCCCTAAAGAATATGATTGGAGCCGCCGGGGAGCGGGAGCTAATGTACCCTTGGCTGCAGGAATAAAAAGGGTAGTGTCTATTCCGGTTTTAGTTGTCGGCAGGCTTAACCCTGAACTCGGGGAGAAAGTCCTGCGAGAGGGTAAGGCAGACTTTATTGCCATGACCAGGCGGCTACTGGCCGACCCAGAGCTTCCCAACAAGATTGCCTCAGGAAGATTAGACGATATCGCCCCTTGCACCGCATGTGATAATTGCCTGGGGAGCCGGCGGTGCCGGATAAATGCTGCTCTAGGGACAGAGCAATATACAATTGAAAAAGCGCAGAGGCAGAAAAAGGTCATGGTAATTGGCGGCGGACCAGCAGGGATGGAAGCAGCAAGAGTGGCAGCTTTGAGGGGACACCAAGTAATACTTTGCGAGAGAGAGCATAAACTAGGTGGATTACTACCCGTGGCGGCAGTGGTAAAAGGGCTTGAGATTGAAGACCTGCCCGCCATAATTCGCTATCTTGAACACCAGATTACCAAGCTAGGGGTAAAGATTAGGCTGGGAAAAGAGGTTGCTCTCTCAGTAATCGAGGAGATTAAGCCAGATGTGGTCATCCTGGCCACAGGAGGTGTACCTGCGGTTCCAGAGATACCAGGAATTAAAAGGCGCAATGTGGTTAGCAGTGCTGACCTGCATCGCCGGCTGAAGTTCTTTTTGAGATTTCTGGGGCCGAGAATCCTCAGGTGGCTGACCAGATTCTGGATGCCCATTGGGAAAAGGGTTGTTATTATTGGTGGCGGCATACAGGGCTGCGAGCTAGGCGAGTTTCTTGTCAAGCGAGGCAGGAAGGTTACCATCGTGGATACAGCCGAGGCTCTGGGAGAGGGGATGGTGGACGTTCTGAGGTCGTACCTTTTTATGTGGTTCCAGAAAAGAGGTGTGACCATGATGAGCGGGGTTAAATATGTGGAGATAACCGATAAAGGGTTAGCCATCATTACCAAGGAAGGGAGTAGACAGACCATTGAAGCTGATAGCATCATAATTGCCATGCCACTAGCACCAGATACCCGGTTGCTTAAAAGCCTTGAGGGGAAAGCCCCTGAAATTTATGCCATTGGCGACTGTAGGGAGCCCCTCCTGATAGTAGATGCTATTGCTAATGGTTGGTGCATTGCTCGTGCTATCTAGCGTCATATAATAACCTCTACTGCCCTATTTGCCTAGGCAAAGCTAACATTAGAATATGGAACTATTCTACCTTCAAGCCAACAGTAGCTTGACAAAAATTGAGGCAGAGGCCTATCATTTTGCCACCATAAATTTGTCCGAAAAAGACTTAAACCACTAGATAAATGACCTCGGTCTAACGTGAGTTGACAAATGGTAGAGACTATAAAAATTGATATTGCTGTGATTGGCTCAGGAGCAACTGGGCTGGCGGCAGCCCTGACCGCAGCAGAAGGGCGTGCCAAGGTTACCCTGCTTGAAAAGATGCGCCGAGCAGGCGGAACTTCCAGTTTTGCCGAAGGCATGTTTGCCGTGGAAAGTGATATGCAGCGACAGAGATGCATCGGTATAACCCGTGATGAGGCATTCAAGATGATCATGGACTACGGTCACTGGTGGGCCGATCCTCGCCTGGTGAGAGCCTTTGTTGATGAATCTGCCGCCACTATTGCCTGGCTACAGAAATTTGGTGTCCAATTCGAGGGGCCTATGGCTATGTGGCCCGACGGCAATCGGACTTGGCATGTTTTCAAAGGCCCGCGTAAAGCGCGAGCATCAGTCGCCATCAAGACTCTGGTGGCCAAGGCCAGAGAAATGGGAGTCGATATTAGGCTGGCAACAGAGGCAAAAAAGCTCATCAAGGAAGGCGACCGGATTCGCGGTGTGATTGCCGAAAGAGAAGGAAAAACTTGGCAGGTCAAAGCCAAGGCAGTTATTATCGGCACCGGCGGATATGCCAACAATAAGGAATGGATCAAGAAATATACCGGATTTGACTTAGGTGTCAACCTGTTCCCCATTCACAATGTTGGCAAGATGGGAGATGGTATCCGCATGGCCTGGGAAGTGGG
>CAZHLO010000121.1:0-3770 GCA_964533385.1 uncultured Dehalococcoidales bacterium
CCCTTGCTATATCTGATAACCTAGCACGTTTATTTCTTCCTCCGGAGGGACGATTAGCAAACTGGGAAAAAGAAAGAGCCTCTCATACAGAGAGGCTCTTAGGTAACAAGGGGCTTAGATATCTCTGAGTAGCATTCTAAGGTTAACATTACGCTAGATTGTTATCCACTAGCCGACTCCTTCAAGTGTTGGGCTAGATGATTAGCTCTCATTAAAGGTATAATAAAAAGAGAGCGAAATCAAAGTTTATGTGAGGAACAAACAAAAGTAGAATGGCAGGGAAGACGGAAAAATCCATTTTCCCGGTAGCGGGAATGACCTGTGCTTCATGCGTTGCCCGTGTCGAGCAAGCTCTGGCAACTGTGCCCGGGGTAATTTCAGCCAATGTCAACCTGGCTTCAGAGAAAGCCACCGTGGAATACATGGAAGGGACGGAAATAGCCAGTCTGCGTCAAGCAGTAAGAGAAGCTGGCTATGAACTGGGCTCGGAGGTGGAAACACTGGAGGATGTTATCACTGCCTCCCGGCGAGAGATTCGAAACATAAGAAATAGGTTTATCCTAGCCGCGGTTCTTGCCGGCACTATCATGGCTCTAATGTGGACTCCCGATTTCCTAGGGAAGTCCTATCTATTGTGGGCTCTGGCGACACCGGTGCAGTTCTGGGCAGGCTTGAGGTTCTACCGAGGGGCATGGGGGGCGCTCAGGCATAGAACCGCCGATATGAATACCCTGATTGCTGTAGGCACTTCAGCCGCTTACTTCTACAGTGTCGTCGCGGTTCTTGCCCCGGGTCTTTTCGCCACTGCGGGGCGCAGTGCCGACGTCTATTTTGACACCGCAGCTATGATTATCGCTTTGATCTTACTGGGGCGTTTTTTAGAAGCCAGGGCTAGAGGCCAGACCTCGGAAGCGATAAAGAAGCTCGTCGGTATGCAGCCAAAAATGGCACTGATCATTCGTGGTGAAAAAGAGATTGAGATTCCTGTTGAGGATGTTGAGGTTGGAGACCTCATTCTGGTGCGCCCGGGGGAGCGAGTGCCCGTAGACGGTATTATTAACCAGGGGTACTCCACTATTGATGAATCTATGATTACCGGGGAGAGTATGCCGGTGGAGAAAAAGGTGGGAGACGAGGTTATTGGCGCCACCATTAATAAGACGGGTAGCTTTAAGTTTCAGGCGACCAAAGTCGGCAAGGATACAACCCTGGCTCGAATCATCCGGTTGGTAGAGGAAGCCCAGGGGAGCAAGGCTCCTATTCAGCGTCTGGCTGATGTTATCGCCAGCTATTTCGTGCCGATAGTCATTGGTATTGCCGTTATTACCTTCATAATCTGGTACTTGGTGGGGCCAACTCCAGCCCTGACCTTTGCCCTGCTCAACTTTGTCGCCGTGCTCATTATCGCCTGTCCCTGCGCTCTGGGGCTGGCAACTCCAACTGCCATTATGGTGGGCACCGGAAAAGGAGCTGAACACGGCATTCTCATCAGGAGTGCTGAAGCACTGGAGAGGTCTCACCAGATAAATACCGTGCTACTGGATAAGACCGGTACCCTGACCCGGGGTGAACCCAGGGTAACCGATATAATTGCGCTGCCCTCTTCATCACAGAAAGATGTTCTCCGGCTTGCCGCCTCTGCCGAACGCGACTCAGAGCACCCGCTAGGCAAGGCTATAGTCAGCGCTGCTCTGGAGAAGGAGCTGGAGATACCGCCAGCCTCGGACTTTACTGCCATCCCAGGACACGGTGTTGAGGCTTCAGTCGAAGGCAAGAAGGTCCTGCTGGGTAATCTCAGACTGATAAAGGATAGGGGGCTCTCCTTGAACGGACTGGAGAAGGAAGTCGAACGCCTCTGGGAGAAGGGTAAGACAGCGATGCTATTGAGCGTCGATAGTCAGGTGACGGGAATCATCGCTCTGGCTGACACCCTTAAGCCCAATGCCAAAAAGGCGCTGGAAGAGCTACACAAGTTGGGTATTGAGGCATTTATGCTTACTGGTGATAACCGGCGCACCGCTGAGACTATTGCCCGAGAGGTGGGCATTGACCGTGTTCTTGCCGAGGTACTTCCCGAACATAAGGCTCAGGAGGTCAAAAGGCTGCAGGAGGAAGGTAATGTAGTAGCCGTGGTAGGTGACGGGATAAACGATGCCCCAGCCTTGGCTCAAGCCGATGTGGGCATTGCCATCGGTACTGGCACTGATGTGGCGATGGAAACCGGGGATATTACTTTGATTAGTGGTGACTTAGGTGGGATTGTAACCGCCATAGCCCTGAGCAAGCGTACCATAAGGACGATTAAGCAGAACCTCTTCTGGGCATTTGCCTATAATACCGCTCTTATCCCGGTGGCGGCAGGGGTACTTTATCTTGTCTTTGGCAATAGTGGAGTCCCTTCAGGGCTTCACTTCGTTTTGGGCGATTACGGTTTCTTAAATCCCATTCTAGCCGCGGCCGCCATGGCTGCCAGCTCTATCACCGTAGTACTTAACTCATTACGTCTGAGAAGGTTTGAACCAGCTAAATTTGCCCACTAGTCAAAGGAGGCATCCCAATGGCAATCGACCCGGTATGCAAGATGACAGTTGACGAGAAGAAGGCAGCAGCTACCTCAGAGTACAAGGGCAAGAAATACTATTTTTGTGCCGTGGGTTGTAAGAAAGCCTTCGACCAGAATCCGAAGAAATACCTGGTCAAGGGAAAGAAGTAAGCCGACGGGCACCATTAAACAATTGTCAGAATTGTGCAACTGTAAGTCGGTGTATCACCCGAAGCACCCCCTAACTTGTCAGGCGAAGCTGTAAATAAAAATCCCTATCTATTTTCCAAAACAATTCAAATACAGTTCAGAAAAAGTGCCCTTAAGGATAGGCGGATTGGGTAAACAACCCGCGAGTTGTTGGTTCGACGCGGGGATTTTCTAGCACATTTGCGCTGGGGAGGCAGGAGAGGGCAGATTAAGGGTTTCCTATCTGGGCAGGCTTGTTTCGCGATGTGGTGTTCCTAGGCGAGTGCAGGGAGGCGTTGCTAGTGTAGGTGTTGACAATTTGGCTGACTAGGACTAGACTCGAGTCCTAACCCGCAGCAAGCTTACAAAGAAATTGCGTGAGGGGGCTGAGGGGATGAAACAAGGGCACTGAAACCGCTACAGAAATGGTGGTGGTTGATATCCAGCGCCGCATCGATGATTTGTGGGATAAAAAAATAGTAGAAAGACCATTTGAGAAGGAGGTGCATGCTATGGAAGGCCCCATGCAGCGTATTGAACGTATTAATTATTACTATACTGTGGTTCCCAATAAGGTTGGAGCGGGTGCTAAGGTTTTCAATGAGCTCAAGGCACAACATGTCAATTTGCGTGCTTTCAATGGTTTTCCATTGAGTGCGCAGCGTAGTCAGCTCGTGCTCGTGCCGTCCAGCGAAGTTGCCCTCGTTGCGGCGGCACAGAAAGCAGGGATCAAGCTGGTGGGACCAAAGGTTGCTTTCCTGATCTCGGAGTGGGAGTACGTAGGTGCTGTCGCCGACACACTTAGCAAGCTTGAACAAGCCGGGGTCAACGTCACAGCCATGCAGGCCATCGAAACCGGCGAATGGCGTTATGGAGCCATCATCTGGGTTAAGCCACGCTATATCGACAAAGCTGCCCAAGCATTGGGCATCTCTTAAGGCATGTTACCCTGCGTTTCTGATAGATTTGGACAACAAAGTGGCTCCCCGACGTGGACTCGAACCACGAACCTAGCGGTTAACAGCCGCCCGCTCTACCG
>CAZHLO010000122.1:0-3659 GCA_964533385.1 uncultured Dehalococcoidales bacterium
CGGCAGCGTCAGATGTGTATAAGAGACAGATACCAGGGTGGGAGGCAAGGTGGCTCGACCCGCCAAAGACGATGCCCCCTTTTCCGCGCTGGCTTTTAAAGTGGTTTCTGACCCCTTTGTCGGCAGGCTGGTCTATTTTAGAGTATATTCGGGCAAGGTAAAGGTGGGAGCACAGGTATTGAACTCAACCCGAGGCAAGAGAGAGCGCATCGGGCGTCTGCTGCGGATGCACGCCAATCATCGTGAGGAAGTAACCGAGGCCGATACCGGAGCTATCGTAGCCACCTTAGGCCTCAAAAATACCTTCACCGGCGATACCCTATGCCATTACTCTCAACCGGTGCTTCTGGAGCCTATCCGTTTTCCCGAGCCTGTGCTCTC
This sequence comes from uncultured Dehalococcoidales bacterium, assembly GCA_964533385.1. Lineage (GTDB taxonomy): Bacteria > Chloroflexota > Dehalococcoidia > Dehalococcoidales > BS750m-G39 > CAZHLO01. Next base: position 382 of record CAZHLO010000122.1, read on the forward strand.
GGTCGCCGTTGAGCCCAGAAGCCGGGCTGACCAGGATAAACTGGGGGGAGCCCTGCAAAGGCTGACTGAGGAAGACCCTACTTTCAGGGTAAATTACGACCAGGAGGCGGGGCAGACAGTTATTTCGGGTATGGGTGAGCTCCACCTGGAATTCTTAGTGGGCAGATTAGTTAGTGAATTCGGCGTGGAGGCAAAGGTAAGTAAGCCCAGGGTTGCCTATAAGGAGACGATTACGGCGCCAGTGGAAGTTGAAGGGAAATTCATTCGGCAGACCGGGGGGCGTGGTCAATATGGTCATGTCTTTATACGGCTTGAGCCTATGGAGCGTGGCAGCGGCTTTCAGTTTGTCGACCGTATTAAAGGCGGAGCTATTCCTAAGCAGTATATTCTGGCCGCAGAGATTGGCATTAAAGAGGCTATGGAGACCGGTGTGGTGGCTGGCTATCCAGTAGTTGATGTTAAGGCTATCCTTTATGATGGTAGCTATCACGAGGTTGACTCTTCAGAGATAGCCTTTAAGATGGCCGGCTCGATGGCGCTACGGGATGGCGTCATGAAAGCTAAGCCTATCCTTCTGGAGCCGATTATGAAGCTGGAAATAGTTGCACCAGAGCAGTTTCTTGGTGATATAATGGGTGACCTTAATTCAAGGCGTGGACATATTGAGTCTATTGAGACGCATGACGGGATGTCGGTTATTCGTGCCCTTATACCCTTAGCTGAGACCTTTGGCTATGCCACCAGTCTCAGGTCATTAACCCAGGGCAGAGCTACCCATTCCCTAGAGTTCTATCACTATCAGGAATTGCCAGCAGAACTAGCCGACCAGATAACCGGTAAAGCTATGGTCGGAGGATTTTAATATGCCTAAGCAGAAGATTCGTATTAAGCTAAAGGGTTATGACCACAAGATTCTTGACCTATCTGTAGAGCAGATTGTCGCTGCCGTGGAGCGGACAGGAGCAGTGGTGGTTGGACCGGTGCCACTACCCACCCGTATTCAGAAGTTCAGTGTTATCCGCTCCCCATTTATCGATAAGGACTCGCAGGAGCAGTTTGAGATTAGAACCCATAAGCGTCTGATTGATATTGTCGAGATGACATCTAAAACCATAGACGCCTTGAGCAGCCTGAATCTACCCGCCGGAGTTGAAATAGACATTAAGCTATAAGGACTAAAGATATGGTTCAAGGAATAATTGGCAGAAAGCTGGGTATGGGGCAGGTATTCGGGGAGAATGGCAAGGCGGAAGCAGTAACCGCTATTGAGGCTGGCCCCTGCATTGTGACCCAGATTAAAACCAAAGCCAAGGAGGGATATAATGCTGCCCAGCTTGGCTTCGGCCAAGCCAAACGGCTCAACTCCCCCCAGCGGGGACACCTCAAGAAGCTGGGGCAGTTTGAGTATCTTCAGGAATTCAGGGTGGCTGATACTGAGGCAATTAAAGTGGGAGACAGGGTTGATGTTGGACTGTTCAAGCAAGGTGACCTGGTTGATATTAGCGGGGTATCCAAGGGCAAGGGCTTTGCCGGGGTGGTAAAACGCCATCACTTTGCTGGCGGCCCCAAGACCCATGGGCAGTCTGACCGCCACCGCGCCCCCGGCTCTATCGGGGCTACTACCAGCCCGGGTAGAGTACTCAAAGGGATGCGAATGGCCGGACATATGGGCACTAACCGGGTGACGGTTCGTCACCTGGAGGTATATAAAGCTGACCCGGAACGCAACCTGTTACTGGTTAAGGGAACGGTTCCCGGAGCTAAGAATGGGCTAGTGCTGATAGAGAAATTGGGAGGGCAGTAAGGAAGTGGAAGTCCCAGTCTATAGTATTAGCGGCGAGGTGGTTAAACGCATTGAGATAAGCGACCGGGTTTTTGCCGTCCCGTTTAACCGGGCAGTGGTGCACCAGGCTTTAGTAAGCCAGCAAGCCAATGCCCGTCAGGGAACGTCCAGCACCAAGACTCGTAGCGAGGTCTCTGGTAGTGGTAAGAAGCTGTATCGGCAGAAACATACCGGACTGGCTCGGGCTGGTGACCGCAGGTCGCCAACGCGCCGGGGGGGTGGTATCACTTTTGGGCCCAAGCCAAGGAGCTACCGGCAAGACATGCCAAAGAAGATGCGCCAACTAGCAATAAGGTGTGCTCTATCGGCTAAGGCAAGGGATGAAGAGTTAAAGGTTTTGGAAAAGCTAGAGCTTGACCAGCCCAAGACTAAAGTGATGGAGGAGGTTTTGATGGCACTGGGAGTGGACTCCTCAGCTCTTATCGTCACCGGTGAGCCGGAGGAAAATGTGGTTAAGTCAGCTCGTAATCTGGCGGGGGTTAAGACCATGCCCGCCAATATACTCAATGTGGTTGACCTTCTTTCCTATAAGATGTTATTGATGACTGAGGCTGCGGTGCGTAAGGCAGAAAAGATTTGGGGCCCCCAGGAATCGGAGATTTCTGGGGTAAAGATTTGGGGGGGCGGCAATGCATCTGTATGAGGTATTACGCCGTCCCTTGATAACGGAGAAGAATACCGCCCTTCAGGCTCCTCAGGGCAAATATGCCTTCGAGGTAGCCGCGGAGGCTAATAAGGAACAGGTCAAACAGGCGGTGGAGAAGGCGTTTAAGGTCAGTGTGACCCGGGTTAATGTGATGACAGTGCCGGGAAAGAGGCGAAGGATGCGAGGAGGTTGGGTGATGAGCCCCTCCTGGAAAAAGGCGATTGTCACTTTGAAGCCCGGGGACAAAATAGAACTATTCGAGGGGGTTTAAGTGCCACTAAAACAATATCGTCCAACCTCCCCCGGCAGGCGGGGCATGAGCGGGGCTACCTTTGAGGAAATAACCAAAACCAAGCCCGAGAAATCGCTGCTTCTGCCCCTTAAGAGGAAGGGTGGGCGTAGTCATCAGGGGAAGATAACGGTTCGCCACCGTGGTGGGGGAGCCAAGCGCCGGCTGCGCTTACTAGACTTTAAGCGTGATAAGCTTGGCGTTCCCGGCAGAGTGGCGGCCATTGAATACGACCCAAACCGCTCAGCTCGTATTGCTCTCATTTACTATGCTGATGGGGAGAAGAGGTACATTCTTGCCCCCTCAGAACTTAATGTTGGTGATGCCATAAAGTCAGGTGATGATGCCGAGGTGAAACCGGGGAATGCCTTACCCTTAAAACTAATCCCCCCGGGGACTCTGATACACAATATTGAGCTGGAGGTAGGGAGAGGAGGTCAATTGGTGCGAAGTGCTGGGGCTGCTGCTCAGCTAATGGCCAAGGAGGGCGAATATGCCCT
>CAZHLO010000123.1:0-3596 GCA_964533385.1 uncultured Dehalococcoidales bacterium
CTCACCATGAAATACTTCGCTGACTACGGGGCAACCGTGATCCGCGTAGAAACCAGCAAGCGACCGTGCACCATGAGAATATCAGCCCCCTACAAGGATGACAAGCCAGGCCTAGACCGCAGTGGCTATTTCAATCATTTCAATGCCAACATATTTAGCCTGGCGCTTAACATGGAGCACCCCAGAGCCCTGGAGGTAGCCAAAAGGCTGGTGGCTGAGTCTGACGTCGTCATGGAAAATTTTACGCCGGGGGTGATGGAAAGGTGGGGATTGGGTTATGAGGAACTAAAAAAGGTCAAACCTGACATCATCAAGTTGCGGCAGAGCGGTTTTGGTTCCTGGGGTTCCTATGCTCAACAACCAGCCTTCGGCATGATACTAGCCGCTATGGCCGGCTTACCCAATTTCATAGGCTGGCCAGATAGAGGGCCATTGCCAGTTGGTGTATCAGCTTATACTGACTGTATTTCTCCACGTTTTGCCGCGGCTGCCCTAATTGCCGCTCTCGATTACCGCAATAAGACTGGGAAAGGACAGCTGCTCGATTTATCACAATTTGAAACGACGCTCTACTTCATAATTCCTGCCATCCTGGAATACATTTCAAGTGGTAGAGAGCCCTCAAGAATTGGAAACTCTTGCCCTTATGCTGTCCCCCACAGCGTATATCCCTGTAAGGGCGACGACCGTTGGTGCACTATAGCCGTATTTAGTGATGAGCAGTGGGCAAACCTGTGCCAGCTAATAGGGAGGGCTGAGTATATAGACGATCCCCAATTCGATACCTTCCTAAATAGAAAGAGGAATGAAGGTGAAATAGATAGGCTGATCAGTGGCTGGACTATTAACTTTACATCGGAAGAGGTGATGAACCAGATGCAGTCAGCTGGTGTGCCCGCCGGCGTGGTGAAGAATGCCGCTGATATATACGATGACCCTCAACTAAGACAACGTAACCTCTTTTGGGCTTTGAATCATCCGGATATGGGATTATTTACCCATCTAGGACAGGGCTTTGAATTATCAAAAACACCAGCACAAGCCCGCATGCCCAGTCCTCGGCTGGGTGAACATACAGAATATGTTTGTACTAAGATACTGGGCATGACTGACCAGGAGTTTGTTGAGCTTGTCGGTGCCGGGGTATTTGAGTAGGGGCTGAATATATTATAGGAGGCAACAAGTGTTACTTAAGAGTAGGGTGGCTATTATTACCGGAGGTGCCAAAGGGATTGGAAGAGGTATTGCTCTCAAATTTGCTGAGGAAGGTTGCTCGATTGTTATCGCTGATATCTCAGTGGTAGAAGGAACGAAAACGGTAAAGGAGGTCTCCAGAAAGGGAAGAGACGGTGTCTTTGTGCGGTGTGATGTCACCGACGGTCGTCAAGTACAGGATATGGTGGGCAGGGCTATCAGCAAATTCGGGAAAATTGACATTTTAGTCAATAATGCGGGAGGAGTCTCTGGACCTGAAGGCTCTCTTGACGAGGTGAGTGAAGAGGAGTGGGATAAGTCTTTAAACCTAAACCTAAAGAGTGTGTTTTTATGTTGCCAGGCAGTTGTGCCCCACATGAAAAAAAATAAATACGGCAAGATTATAAATATCTCTTCTTTAGGAGCGGTTCACCCGGCCGTTTCTGTTGTTCATTATCATGCGGCTAAAGCGGGGGTGTTGGGGTTAACCTATAACCTGGCTTTTGAGTTGGCCCCCTTTAATATATGTGTAAATGCTATTCTACCGGGACCCGTCCGGACACCATTTTGGGAGCCCGTAACCAAGGGAATCCAAGATAAAGATGCCTATTTTGCTGAGATAGCCCAGAAAGAGGTGCCCATGCGGAGAATAGGTACACCGGAGGATATCGCCGGAGCTGCTCTATTCCTGGCATCGGGGCTTTCGTCATATGTTAGCGGTGAAACCATATGTGTCGGTGGAGGATTACCCCAGTTGCCACATGGTGCCACCATCAGCACCAAGGAAGGGGGAAAGGAGTAACAAATGGCTGGAGGGTACATGGGAAAGCTTTTGGTGGTGAATCTTTCGACAGGGGAGATAAGAGAGGAGACACCTGGCGAGAGTCTCTATCGAGATTTCATCGGAGGTTATGGCATTGGAGCCAGGATTCTTTACCGCCGCCAGAAGGGTGGGGTGGACCCACTAGGACCGGAGAATACGCTCGGCTTGGTTACCGGCCCGCTCACCGGTACTCCGGCTACTTTTGGTTGCCGATACGCAGTGGTAGCCAAATCGCCACTCACCGGTGGGTGGGGAGACACCAATTGCGGCGGGGATTTCGGTCCTAATCTCAAGTTCGCTGGCTATGACGGCGTATTTATTACCGGCATTTCCGAAAAGCCGGTTTATCTTATTATTGATAATGGCAAAGCTGAATTGAGAGAGGCAACTCACCTCTGGGGGAAGCTTACTTTTGAAACTGATGACCTGCTGCAGTCTGAACACAGTAAAACAGCCAAGGTCGTCAGCATCGGTCCGTCAGGGGAAAAGCTCTCCCTCATTGCCTGCCTTATGAACCATAGAATTGATGCTGCCGGGCGCTCTGGTTTAGGGGCGGTGATGGGCTCTAAAAAGCTCAAGGCAGTGGTGGTAAAAGGAGACCGGAAGGTTCCCATCGCTGATATCGAGGCAGCCAACAGGTTGAGAAAGGAACACATTGCCGAGATGAGAGGGCCGTTCCTGGAGGAGTTTCATAAGTATGGCACCACCGGTCACACCGCTGCCTCGGCCCGCAGCGGTGATACACCGGTCAAGAACTGGGGCGGTGTTGGCATCATTGACCTGTCTGATACCTCGGCTCTGGAGAGGGAGGTGACAAATGCCAACGTTGAGATTAGAACCGGCTGCTGGCGTTGTCCGGCTGCTTGCAAGGGTAGATTAAAAGAGGGAGCTGGTGAGTATAAATACCCGGCTGGCACTCACCGGCCGGAATATGAATCCCAGGGCGCTTTCGGCGCCATGTGCCTCAATAACAACAGTGAGGCAATAGCCATGGCGGGCTACATCTGCGACAACTACGGGCTGGATACTATCTCTGCCGGCGCCATCATCGCCTTTGCCATGGAATGCTATGAGCATGGTCTTATTACCAAGGCGGATACCGGCGGCATTGAGCTCACCTGGGGCAATCATCGCGCTATGATAGTCCTGCTCGAGAAGATTGCCCGGCGGGAGGGCTTCGGTGACATCCTCGCCGATGGGGTAAAGGTAGCCGCTGAGAGAATCGGAAAGGGAGCTGAGGAATATGCCGTACATATCGGGGGGCAGGAACTGGGGATGCATGACCCCAAATTCGCTTTCCCAGCCTTTGCCGGTAAGCCAACTGCTGCCCGGTACCAGATGGATGCTACCCCTGGCCGACACACCTCAGGTTTTGGGCCCACTCAATTCCAGGACTACCTGGTTAATGCTGCCGGACTTTGCCTGCATAGTAACCTCATCATCGCTGACCCCGTCAAATACATCGTGGGCTTCCTGAGCGCCGTGACCGGTTGGGAGCGTTCTATGGATGAGCTACTCAAGGCTGGCGAGAGGATTGCCAATATGAGGCACGTCTTTAACCTTCGCGAAGGTATCAATC
>CAZHLO010000124.1:0-3569 GCA_964533385.1 uncultured Dehalococcoidales bacterium
ACACCTCAGACCAGATGCCACGGAGCCCCCCGCTAAAGCGGGGGGCTCCTCTTTTCTCCCTATTGACTTCACCTTTGAGTGGGACTACAATAAAAGCCCCGAATCCGCCATATGGCAAAGGTATTGGCATATGGCAAAGCTAAGACCGGCTCTGGGACTGCTGCTGCTGGGGCTGCTCGGCTCAAGCTTCCCCGCTTCCGCCGAGCCAGATATGGTGGAGTGGTCTGAGGTCAAGATCCCTGCCGAGGGCGAGGTGGGGGGCTGGGTGCTGGCTTTGGGCTCAGACATCCAGCAGCTGAGCTTGGCTACCGATGACAGCCTGTATGCCTATAAGCTTGAGGGCACAACCCATCGCCTGATGAAGTCCACCGACGGAGGAGGCACCTGGTCTGAGACCGATTATGAGGGGGGAACAATAGCCGATATTGCCTGCTCCTGCGTCGACGCCGACACCATCTACCTGACCGATGGCAGCCATGTTTACAAATCTGATAACGGTGGCGAAGATTTTGATAAAGTGGGCGACGGCACTTTGCCCGCCCTTGATGCTAATGAATCGATTACCTGCCTCGACGTCGGCTATGACGGCAATGATGACCCCATTATATTCATCGGCACCGCTGACATAGATGGCGGTGATTTTGGCGGTATCTACTACCTGGCGGAGGCAGATTTTGGGGCGGAGTGGACTGATATGAAGGCAGTTAATTATGATGTCCACTCTATAGCCTGCTCACCTTATTTCGATGAAGACTTCCTGCTCATAGCTTTAGTTACCGACGAAACTCGTACCTACATTATCAACAATTATGGCGCCATTGGTGACTGGTCTGAGCGAATTGAGCTGCTTGAAAATAACACCAATAGCTTTGAGGTTTCTGCTGCCTCCAGGATTTGCTTCCCGCCCACCTTTGATGGAGCTTATGAGCTTTTTATCGGCGTCAGCGCTGCTGGCAATGGCGATGTCTACCAGGTAAGAGAGGGGTTTGCCCGTGACCTTGGTGTTGATGCCGATATAATCAGTCTTGACCTAACTGGCAATACCCTGTTACTGGCTGGTGGAACAGCGGGCAAGATATGGTATAGCTCCGACGGGGGAGAGAGCTGGAGCTCAAGCCAAAAAGCTCCGTCTGGCGATGGGCTGGCTTTTGTGGTCATGGCTGCTGATTTTACTCATAGCGGTATAGGCTACGCCGCCACCAGCGGCACTGAGAGCGCCTTCTCCATAAGCCGGGATGGCGGCGTTACCTGGAACCAGAGCAGCCTGGTTGATACCAAAATCAGCGATATTGTTGACCTGGCACCATCCCCCGACTATAGCCAGGATAATACCCTGTTTATGCTCACTAATCATACTGGCGGTGAGGCTAGTCTATGGCGCAGCCTCGATAGCGGGGTAAGCTGGGAGAGGGTCTATAGCAGCGCCCTGGCTAATGTAGACCTGATTGACCGAGTTGCCCTCCCCCCGCAATATGACAATGACAATCAGGTAGTGTTCATCGCCGGCACAAGTAACGGCAATCCGGTGATATGGAAGTCAACCGATAACGGACAAAGCTTCACCTACCGAAACGCCCCACTCCCCCTAGATGCCTGGACGGTGGTTGATGATACCACCTGGTTTATCGCTAGCTTTGACGGCGGTAATGGGCTGGTCTACCTCACCACTAATAGCGGCTTAAGCTACTCTGAGGGGGCAGTTGCCGGCGGGCAACCACTAAATTCCATCGTCTTATCCCCCAACTATAATGAGGATGAGAATATCCTGGTCGGTAACAAGGATGGCTGGGTCTACTGGTCGGAAGATAATGGGGTTTCGTTTGAGCCGCTACCGCCGGATGCCAGCTCAGGACCCTTAAGCGGCAATATAACCATTGCCTTTGACCCGAACTATAGCAGCAATAACACCGTCTATGCTGCCAGCGATACCGCCGGTAAGGGCATTTACCGCTTTATCATTGGCAAGAGCGATGCCTGGGAAAACATAGATAGTCCCACCGATGGCATGATGGGGCAAATGGTAGTGTCAACGGAGGGGACGCTATATACCGCTAACTTCAAGGATGACGGTGGTATGGAGCGCTGCCTCAACCCGACATATCCCCTAGGACCGACCTTTGAAACCGTAACCAAGGGGTTGGATGAGGGGGCTAAGCTTGTTGGACTGTGGCTTTATGAGCACCAGCTATGGTCAATTGATACCGCTCATACTAAAGTGATGACCTATACCGATAGCCTGACCACACCCATTGCCCTCACCTCACCCCCCGACCAAGCGCCGGGCGTAGGCTTGCTCATCGATGACACGGTTAGAAATATCAGCCTCAGCTGGGAGACATTAAGCGGTGCCACCGAGTATAAATGGCAGCTTAACTATGACACTGACTTCTCAAGTGTTCCCAGCGACTTTGAGGGCACTACCAAAGCCAGCTCAGCCCGCTTGCCCGACCTTGAGCCGGCTACCACCTACTACTGGCGGGTAAGAGCCACTAAGCCGGTATTAAGCCCGTGGTCAGATAAGTGGTCATTTACTACCAGCCTTGGTCAGGCGGCTACTGCTCCCTCTCTATACAGTCCTGAAGCCGGTGCCAGAGACGTACCGGTAAACCCGATATTTCAGTGGAGCGCTGTAGCCGGGGCTGATAGCTATGAGCTGGTGGTGTCTACCGAGGCGGCTATGGATAATCCCACCATCCTGAAGAGCGATAGCTATGCCTTGCCCACTAACGCCTGGCAATGTAATGTATCCCTCAGCTACAATACCACCTACTACTGGAGGGTGAGGGCTATCAGCGCCAATACTTGCAGTGCCTGGAGTTCGGTTAGCGCCTTCACCACCGAGCCTGCGCCATCATCCCCGACCGGCTCGGTAGCAGAGATGCCCCAGCCCGAAAACCCCGAATGGCTAGACTGGCTAATGCCGATGGGTGGCGTCATGCTCCTTGTCTTCTTCCTGGTCATGCTTGCCATACTAATCATTATGATAATACTGGTAATAAAGGTATCGAGGCTATAGGGGGAAATTAGTGCGGGTAATCGAGCAAGAAAACCTGGGTGCTGGCGGGCAGGTTTGATTTGGTGAGGGAGAGCTTGGATAGGGGATTGACCTGTTTTGCCCCTATCTCCCTGAGGAATCTATCCACTGGCTCCAGCTCCCAGCTTAGCGCCGGGGTTTTGTAATGCATAGGGATTACCGCTTTGGGCTCTAACTGTCTAACCACCTCGGCGGCTTTAGGGGCATTTATCGTGGATACCCCACCTACCGGAAGCAGGAGCACATCCACATTGTCTATCTCCTCAACCTGCTCACCGGTGAGCACATGCCCCAGGTCACCAAGGTGACATACTGATATTTCGTCTATCTCCATAAGATAGACGGTGTTCTTGCCCCTCTTTTTGCCTCCCTCCCCATCATGAAAGGTGGCTATGCCGATAATCAGGACGCCGCTGATTTCATACTCACCTGGTCCTTTAACCACCCTTGGTTGACCACCAATGCCCTTATCGTAGCAATGACCCGGGTGCTGATGGGATACAGTTACAATACGGGCAGTAGTCCTGCCCAATGA
>CAZHLO010000125.1:0-3547 GCA_964533385.1 uncultured Dehalococcoidales bacterium
GCACATAGTGCTGGAAAAAGTGCCAGGGCCGGCGAAGGTTGCCCTCCTCCAGGCGATTGCGGTATCCGAAGCCGGCTATGAAAAAGTCCTTGAGGCTTTGGATTAGCCTAGGGTCGTTACTAACCAATCGACGACTTTTTCGTTATATATTAGTGGAAGCAATTTTTGAGAGGAGGTGAATAATGAAACGGAATTTATTGGCGGCTGTAGGTCTAGTCCTGGTGTTGGCTGTGGTCGGCTTATGCGGCTGCACTGTCGGCACGATAGGCCTGAACAACCAGCAGGAAGGGATTTGGGTCAGCGGTGAAGGTAAAGTCACCCTCACCCCTGATATCGCCACCCTGAGTTTAGGCATTGAAGCTCAGGCGAAAACGGTGGCTGAGGCTCAATCTCAGGCGGCTGAAGCTATGGATAGGGTAATGACCGCCCTGACTGACAGCGGCGTCGCCGAGAAAGATATCCAGACCCAGTATTTCAGCATTTACCCCGTAACCAGATGGGATGATGAGACATGGCAAGAGATTGTCATTGGCTACCGCGTAACCAATATGGTGACAGCCAAGATAAGGGAGATAGATGAAGCCGGCTCCATTATTGATGCCGTCGCTGCCGCCGGTGGAGATTACACCCGCATCAATAACATAAGCTTTTCTGTGGATGACCCCACCCCTTACTATGAGGAAGCAAGAGAAAAGGCAGTGGCTGATGCCATAGCCAAAGCCGAGCAGCTGGCTGACCTGGCTGGAGTTGACCTGGGCAAGCCGATCTATATCTCCGAGGGCACCATATATCCTCCCGTCATCTATAGAGACGTAATGATGGAAGCAGGGGCACCAGTTGAAACGCCAATCAGCCCCGGAGAGCTTGAACTCACTCTTACCGTTCAGATAGTTTACGACATCGACTGAGGAGAAATCTTTAAGCCGGAGGTTGGAGATGAAAAGGTTATGGGCAATTCTCTGGCTAATCTTAACCGCCAGGAGAGCGCCTAAATTACAGGAGGTCAGGGTAGAATGTCAAAGGTTATAAAAATAGCTGTAGTCTTGGTACTAGCCCTTGGTCTGGTCCTAGGGCTAACCCTTCCCGCTCTGGCTGCCCCAGAATGGACAAAGCCATGGGCTGATGATTTTCAGGCTAAAATAGTGAAGGGCAAGGTGCTCACTGTTGGTGACCAGGAATTTGTTATCCAGTCTGGAAAGCTAGAACTTATCATATCGGTAGACGAAAATACCAAATACTTCAAACTATGTGTGCCGGGGCGGATTGTCGCCCTGGTTCAGCAGCAGAGAGTTTTGAAACCTGGTGACCAGCTATTTCCTCAGGAAGAGGTAAACATACCCAAGCTCCAGCGAGCTAGGCTGGAATTGCTCCGCCACTTTGGCGAAAAGGCTGAATTTGGCGATATTGCTGAGGGCGATAGGGTGGTGGTCTGGTTAGCCGATGGGGATAACCTGGCAGAGAGGGTGCTGATTATAGAGCCGACCACCTACGCTCGTATCAGCGGCACCATCACCGATATTTCTTCATCAGCCATCACCATAACTCCTGATGATGGTGAGGAGGTTACCCTGTCCTATGATGAAAGCACGGAGTTTGTCCTCAACGGGTTTATTGCCGTGGAGGAAGGACAGTATGCCTTTGCCATCTATGATAGTGATAATATGCTCGCCAAGAGGGTGGTAGTGCATCAAGAAGCGTCTTAGTCCGCCCGGTAGATTGCCTGATGCTAGAGGGGAGCCTCGTTAGAGGCTCCCCTTATTTTATGTTTATATTGGCATAGCGTTCCCACTCACTGTAGACGCAGCCGCAGTATTGCTGGCGGTGGAGCTCAAGCGGCTTGGTCATACGGCGGCTATCTGAGTAGCGCTTCCTGAGGTCGGCATAGAGGAAAGCTATACCCTTTTCTTTGGCTAGGTCGTTGCCAATCTCCTGGAGCAGGTCATGCTTCTGGTGGGGGCTGATGAGCAGGGTGGTGGTGAAAGCATTAAAGCCCTTCACTTTAGCCGTTTCCGCCGTCTTTGATAAGCGCAGCCGGAAACAGTACTGGCAGCGCTCGGACTCATGCCCCTCTACCTGGCGGAAGTAATCAATGATGTCATAGCCCTCAACTATTATTAAGGGCAGTCTTATTTCTTGAGCCAGGGACTGCATTGCCTCCAGGCGGAGCTGGTGCTCGGTGTATGGGTGGATGTTAGGGTTATACCATAGGGCGCTCGTCTCATAGCCTTGCTGCCGCCAGTATTCAATGGTGTAGGCGGCGCAGTGGGCACAACAGCTATGGATTAGAACCTTCTTCACGCCGTAATTTTAGCTTTGTCAAGCGACAAAAACAACATTATTAAAAATTTAGGGAAACAATTCAAAGCTAATTAGATAGGGGGGGATTGTTTTTAGAGTTATGTTAAATACAATAGGATTTTTGGGGATAAGGGATTTTGTTTTGCGGTTATGGTAAGTGCATAGGGTTTTTAGAGAAAAGGGCGATTTGTTTTTGTTTGTCTTTTATGTTAAGTATGACCCCTAGCAGGGGAAAATGCTGATTGTTCAGAGAGAGGGGGCAAGCGGGATAGGTCAGCTTTGCTCCAGAGCCTTATCGTGACGTTTCATTCAGCCAAACATTGGATGCCTCAGGGCTCTCTTTCCTGGGAATTAGATCAATCGCGTTCTCAGGGCACACCGCCCGACATACACCACACCCGAAACATCTAGAGGGGTCTATATAGACCTTTTCCAGGGTAGATGAGTAAAACTGTGCCCCAAACTGACATTGACTCATACAGGACTTACACCCACTGCAGAGGTCCCAGTTAACCCGGCAGATATACTCCGCCCTGAAGAAGATAGGAGCTCCTCGCATTTCGATATAGCCCTTGTAAGCCCCGCAATCACGGTCACAGTTGCACATACCTATCACGTAAGGGGTGACGCCTGTCCAAATGCTGTGCATCAGCCCTTCCTCATCGTATTTATGAAAGATTTCCTTAGCCTCCTCCCTGCCGAGTACTTCCAGAGACGAAGCTGCATCGGGAAACTTGCCCAATATGCCCCATTTATCAATCCCTAAGCCAAAACAGTATCGCCTGTCTGTCTTGCCCGTCGTGAGGAACCGGCAGCCACATGGCATTCTTGTGATAGAGTCCACCATATCCACCACTTTTTCAACATCCTCAATAGGTAATATCTGACCGAAATGCGCAATCTTCATACGCGTTATAAGCTCATCTTGGCTTGGTTTAACTCCAGGCTCAACAGATAGAGGGGTATCCGGAGATTCCACGCCTGGTTGGCGCACTCCGGTTATGGCAGGCATCACAAAAGCCTTCCAGAAACGATTGGCCCATTCCAACCGCGTCGTGACTTTAGCGATTTCTTTTTGAGAGGCAGAAAGCTCCTCATAGAGTAATTCTTCAGCATAGTTCTTCATTTGCAGGTACCACTTCTTTCCCTCACCATGTTCAGTACAGAATTCACACATTTTTCTCTCCTTTTGGGAATCCACCGGACCCACCACCCATAATTTAGCAGTTTTTTGGGCATGGGGCAATAC
>CAZHLO010000126.1:0-3487 GCA_964533385.1 uncultured Dehalococcoidales bacterium
GCCTCTCCCCCGGCTCAAGCCACTCCTTCTCTATCTCCTCCACCTCATATTCCACGCCCTCCCAGATGAAGGACTTGGGTCTTTCGGCGTAGCTCTGCCCCGAGTAGCATTTAACTTTAAGGTTATTTAACCCGTTTGAGGACAACCCCTTTTTGTTGAAGGTCAACCTCTTCCACCTCCCATCCTGCTTCCAGCCAGGCGATAGCCTGGGGGTTTCTCCTATCGTTTTCCCACCATGATTTAAAGGTATAGGCTGCCGTTTCCAGCTTAAACCCGATGATACTTTCAATCTGCTTAAAGGGCATATTTAACTGGCTGGCTTTATAACCGGCTAAGAAGTCTCGCAGCGGATTATATCTGGCGACGCTTTCCACATCCGTTGTCTCCCCAATTCGCCGTCTGAGCCCGCTCTCGGCTACCGTGGCACTCCCCGGCTTCCTCTCCGCGACCATATATTTCCTTACTTTAGAGCCAACCAGCTTTACCTGAAGCAGTGATTTACACTCCGGGCAAGCTATCTGCCCATCGTAGTTATCGGTGTCAACAAACTCAGGTATCTCAATACCCTTGCCGCAGACCAAACAGTTAATTTCCACCATTTTCGTTCCTTTCCTTTTAGGGTAACCCTATCCCCTTTATCCCCTTCCCCTTAGCAAGGGGAAGGGGAAGAATTTATAAAAGAGGGGTCAAGCCCCTCTTAGACTTCCTTAAACTAGCAAAGCACTTTCCTCTTGACAAATTGAAACAAATGTGTTATAAATATTAATTGAGCAAGTAAGCGCAGAGTTACCGAAGGTCACCTTAATTGGTGGCAGCAACCTTCGGGTTGTGGGTTCTTCGGTCTGGGACTTGCTCAAATTATTTTCAGCCATTCGTATTCGTTTTTCAAGTCAGAAAGAACAGTTTGGTTTGCGTGTAAAAATTTTAGTCCATAGGAAAAAAGATTACTACCGCGCCGATAAAAGCGATTCCCAACGCTTAGTACGTATCTTGGTTCAATATTCCCATACCCATCATACTCAAGCCCATCTTTAACCATACCACACAGATTGTCGGATGCTTGAAGTAGTCGTCTTTGCTTCTTTGGTAGGATTTTGAAATTAAGATATTCTAGATTATCCCAATATATTTGTATTTCCTCTTCTGGTATCCAATTGCGAAGTTGCTCGAAATACTCTCGCATTTTATCGTAACTTATATTAGACCGATATTCGAAGATTGGAAGTGCTTTTCCATTGCCACTGTCGCGAGCATACCATGACAATCTTTCTAGTAATAAGCGCGTGGAGTAAGAATACAATACTCCTTTTTCTCTCAGTCCTTTTGATTGTGTAATAAAGGGATGTGTCTTGTCGGTTGCTACACAAGCGAAAGTCCATTGCTCCGTTTGATACTCTTGGCAGATGTATAGCTTCTGACTATGTTTCCTGATCTTTTTCCATTGCAGCACAAATTTATCGTCATGCCCAAACTTCTGCTTAACTCTGCTAACCATTACACTGGTTTGAAAATCTAAATCTTTTTGTACAATAAGCGCACCTAATATGAACCATCTGGAGCCGCCGGTCTCTATTCCCTCGTCACCTGACTCATCTATGTAGCAGTTGAAGTCCATTGTAACCCCTTCTCCCCTTTATATCTCGGGCTTCCTCTTATGCCACTCCGTTGCCTGCTCGTAGGCGTAGGCAACTCTTAAAATGGTCTCCTCGCCAAAGGGCTTGCTTATTATCTGCATGCCTATAGGCAGCCCATCGCCAAAGCCGGCGGGAATGGAAATCGCTGGCAGCCCGGCAATGTTTATCGGCAGGGTGCAGACATCGCTTAAATACATCTGTAGCGGGTCGTCTAACTTCTCCCCAATCTTGAACGGCACGGTGGGGGAGGTGGGGGTAACTAAAGCGTCATACTTCTCAAATGCCTGGTCAAACTCCCGCCGTATCAGGGTGCGGACTTTTTGCGCTTTGAGATACCAGGCATCGTAATAGCCGGCAGAGAGGGCATAGGTTCCCAGCATGATGCGCCGCTTCACCTCATCGCCAAAGCCAAATTGTCTCGTCTTCTCCATCGCCTCCCACATGCTGTCCGTGTCCTGATAAGAGAAGCCATATTTCACCCCGTCATAGCGAGCCAGATTAGCCGAAGCCTCCGACGGCGCGATGATATAGTAGGCGGCCAGGGCATAGGGGGTGTGGGGTAGTGATACCTCCCGGTCAACTTTAGCCCCCAATTCCTCCAGCCTTTTTATGGCGACTCGCATTGTCGTTTCCACCTCGGCTTGCATCCCCGTAACGAAGTACTCCTTGGGCACGCCGATTTTTAGCCTCTTCAGGTCAGCGCTCAAGCACTGAGTATAATCGGGCGTAGGCTCAGGCACGGAGGTCGAGTCCCTGTCATCGTAGCCGGCGATGGCATTCAACACTATAGCGCAATCGGTAACATCCTTGGTCAACGGCCCTATCTGGTCGAGGGAGCTGGCAAAGGCGACCAGCCCGTATCGGCTCACCCTCCCGTAGGTAGGTTTCATACCGACAACACTGCAAAAGCCCGCCGGCTGGCGTATGCTCCCCCCGGTATCCGAGCCTAGGGCGTAGATAGTCTCGTCCGCTGCCACTGCCACCGCCGAGCCTCCGCTTGAGCCACCGGGGACGCGGTCTAGGTCCCAGGGATTATGAGTGGGAAAGAAAGCCGAATGCTCGGTGGACGACCCCATGGCAAATTCGTCCATATTAGCTTTACCGATAGTTACCGCGCCACAGCCGTTCAACTTTTCCACAACCGTGGCATCATAAGGAGGAATAAAGTTCTGAAGCATCTTTGACGAGCAGGTAGTCCGTACTCCTCTGGTGCAGATGACATCCTTGATAACCACCGGTATGCCGGTCAGGGGCTGAGCATCACCTTGAGCAATAAGCTGGTCAGCCTTTTTGGCTTGCTTCAGCGCCAGCTCCTCGGTAACAGTAACCAGGGCTTTAAGCTTTGGCTCTGCCTCTTTGATACGCTTCAGGCAGGCTTTGGTCAACTCTACTGAAGACAGCTTCTTCGCCTTAAGCAGCTCATGTGCCTCATGGATAGTCAACTGCTGCGCTATCATTCCAGCACTGCCTTTACTCTGAAGTATTCCCCCTCTTTTCGTGGGGCGTTAGCTAAAATCTGGCTTGGCGGCAAGGAATCAGCCACTTCATCGTCCTTGGTCACGTTCTGCAGGGGAATGGATTGGGCGGTAGGCGGCACGTCGGTGGTATCCACCTGCTGTAATGCCTCGAAATGCTCCAGGAGATTGGACAACTGCTCGCTGAGGCGGTCGACTTCACTCTCGGTCAAGCCCAGCCGAGCCAGCCGGGCGATATGCAGCACTTCTTCACGACTTAGCTTCATAATGGAGCAATTATAGCACCCATATCTGAATATCGGCAACAGAGGGAGGTTTTAGCCCCTTTTCCCCCCACCCCTGTCTCTTATACACATCTCCGAGCCCACGAGACCGTAC
>CAZHLO010000127.1:0-3460 GCA_964533385.1 uncultured Dehalococcoidales bacterium
CAGCCCACCATCTCGCAGCATTTGGCTACTGCCGCTCGCTGGATTATTTTCTCTACTTCCTTCCACCCCTGGTTCAGCTCACCCAGGACATTCTCCTCTGCTACCTTCACCTGTTTGAAAACTACCTCACATAGCTTGTCATTGGCGATGGTCTTTAAAACGGTATGGCTTATCCCCGGGCTCTTGGCATCGACAATAAATATGGTAATCCCCTCTTCCCCTTTGGCTTTTGCCTCGGTTCTGGCTACCACCAGCATATAATCGGCAACATGAGCATCGGGGACAAAGAGCTTGGTGCCATTTATAATATAGCCTTCCTTCTCAGCGGTGGCTTTAGTTTCAATGCTATCGGCATCATACCGGGCGCTGGGTTCAGTCAGGGCTAGGGTGAAGATTACCTCACCGCTGGCTATCTTGGGTAGATACTTCTCTTTCTGCTCCTCACTTCCGCTATCAAGGATGGATAGCCCGCCGAGAACCACCGTGGAGAAGTAGGGACCGGGCAGGCAAGCCCGGCCCATTTCCTCTAGTAGTATTGCCAGGTCAAGGAAACTCATATTGCTGCCACCGTACTTTTCCGGGAGTGCCAGCCCCATCCAGCCCAAGCCGGCCATTTCCTTCCATAACTCTGGTGAGTAGCCCAGCTCACTCTCTTCCATCTCTTTAACCACCGTCTTGGGCAACTTATTAGTCAGAAAATCACGAGCCATTGTCTTTAACATTTCCTGTTCTTCAGAGAGAGCTAAATCCATTATCATTGCCTCCTATCAGCTTGCTCGTCAAATCATTGGCTGGGCAGCTCCAGCTTTCTTAATGCCAGGATGTTCTTTAAGATTTCTGAGGTGCCAGCCTGGAGGCTATAGCCCTTAGATGACAGGTATGAGTGATAAGCCATGCCCTGCATCGGCACCCACTTCGATTGGGGCGAAAGCTGCCCATAGAGTCCCAGAATCTCTATTGCCGTGCTGGCCAGGCGCTGTTCAAAGGCGGTACCGTATGCCTTGGACATTGCCGATTCCCAGTTTGGGGCACGACCCTCATCCATAACCATAGCCACACGATACATATGCAGGCGCCCAATCTCAAACTCTATTTTAAGCCGAGCCAGTTTGGGGCGAATAATTGGGTCTTCAGATAGCAGCTTCCCCTTTCGCTTGGTTTCCTTGGTGTACTGGATGAGGGCTTCAAAGAGTGGGAAATTAGCCATTAGCCGCTCCATCCCGCTTCTCTCGTAGTCAAGCTGGTTCAAAATCTGATAAAAGCCCTTGTTTTTCTCCCCTATCAGGCATTTTGCGGGAATACGCACGTTTTCAAAAAAGACCTCATTAAAGTGAACCCCGCCGGTGATATCAACTATGGGGGCAACAGTAACGCCAGGCAAGCTGGTCTCAAAAAAGAATTCGCTAATACCGCGGTGTTTGGGGGCATCGGGGTCGGTTCTAGCTACCAGGTAAATCCAGTTCATATGGCTGCCGCCGCTAGTCCACGTCTTCTGCCCATCGATGACATAATAATCACCGTCGCTAGCGGCTCGGGTCTTAAGTGAAGCCAGGTCACTGCCAGCGTCGGGCTCACTCATGCCCAGACCAACATAGGCTTCACCTTTTAAAATCATCGGCAGTAATTCCCTCTTTTGCTCCTCAGTGCCGTAATGGACAATGGCACCACCTATTTGGCGGTCGGCGAACCAGTGGCAAGCAGCCGGTGCTCCGTAGCGCAGCATCTCTTCGGTCAGGATGAGCCGGTCGACATAGGAACGCCCCTGCCCCCCCTGCTCTTTGGGCCAGGTTAGACCAATCCATCCCCTTTGTGCCACCCGCTTGGTGAATGCGGGGTCATGTCCCATTATCCAGGCATCGCACGTGGGCTGCCATAGCCCCTGCCTTATCTCTCCCTCCAGAAAATCACGAACTTCCTGTCTGAATTTCGCCTGCTCCTCGCTCAACCTAAAATCCATACTCAGTTCTCCCTTCCTGTGGTTGGTCTTAGCTTATCCCTTTGAAATCCGAAGCATGGATTGGGGTTAAGTTCCCCGTATTGCCAGGCAGGTCACGGTTCGGGAAATACCAGTAATAGGGTGGATTTTTCCGGTAACTAGGTCGCCGATATCGTTTAGACTTTCTCCTTCTATTATAGCGATAATATCATAGGGACCAGTTACAATATCAACCGATTTTACCCCCTTTAGATGTTCCATAGCAATAGCCACTTCCTTATTTCTGCCCACTGCTGTTTCAATCAGGACATACGCCTTGGCTGCCATTGAATTCACCTCCTTCTACTATGCTCTGACTTACCCTTATACATTTAAGGTTAAAGCTGGCGTACTGTCAAGGTTCTGTCAGCCTTGACATTAGGTAGTTGGCTCGGCTTATAATAAACTCAATTTAGCTTTTGAAGTGCCTTCAGGAGGAGTGCCTTGGAGTATTTTTTAACTGAGCAGCAAAAGGAAATCAGGAATCTGACACGAACCATTGCTGAGGAAAAGGTATTGCCGGTGCGGGCAGAGCTTGATGAAAAGGAAGAGTTCCCCTGGGAGATAATGAAAATCCTGGCTGATGCCGGCTTATTTGGTGTCTATATTTCTGAAGAGTATGGGGGGTTGGGTGGTGGTCTTCTTGATTTGTGCCTGGTTGTGGAAGAGCTAAGCCGGGTATGCAGTGGTGTCGCTGTCACCTATGCCGCCAGCGGCTTGGGAACATTCACCCTGCTGGAATATGGCACTGAGGAACAAAAACGTAAATACCTGCCTGACATTGCCAGCGGCAGGAAACTGGCTGCCTTCGGTCTAACCGAGGCAACCGCTGGCAGTGATGCCGGTGGCATCAAGACCACGGCTACGCCCACCAGCGGAGGCTACATCCTGAACGGGACTAAGCAATTTATCACTAACGGTGGTGAAGCGGAGATATATACCGTTATTGCCTTGACGTCCAAGGAGAGGGGTCCCCGTGGCGCCAGCGCTTTCCTGGTAGAGAAGGACACCCCGGGTTTCTCCTTCGGCAGGAAGGAGAAGAAGCTAGGCATTCGCGCTTCGGCCACCAGAGAGCTGGTTTTTGAAGATTGTTTCGTCCCTAAGGAGAATATCATTGGTCGGGAGGGGATGGGGTTTATTCTGACCATGAAGCTATTGGACCGCTCCCGTCCCGGCTTGGGTGCTCAAGCAGTGGGACTGGCTCAAGGGGCACTGGAAGCCGCCGTGGACTATGCCAAACAGCGTGTCCAGTTTGGCCATCCCATTATTGCTCAGCAAGCCGTCCAGCACATGCTGGCTGATATGGCTATCCAGGTGGAGGCAGCCCGAGCCCTGGTCTATGCTGCTGCCCGCATGATAGACGGCGGAGTCAGGGATTTTACCCTGGAATCGGCAATGTCCAAGGTCCTTGCCTCGGACGTAGTGATGAAGGTTACTACTGAGGCCCAGCAGATTTTTGGTGGCGTTGGCTACATGCGTGATTAT
>CAZHLO010000128.1:0-3437 GCA_964533385.1 uncultured Dehalococcoidales bacterium
CCTTGTGACGACGGCGACCCCTGTACCATAAATGACCAATGCGATGGCAGTGGTAACTGCGCCGGTACACCAATAAACTGCGACGACGGTAACCTCTGCACCGAGGACTTCTGTGCGGATGGCACTTGCTATCATAACTACATCTGTGGTTATGCAGCTGGCGCTGCCCCTGAGGAATGTTACCTTATCGTTGAAGTGCTGGGGGAAAGGACCGTAGTAAGGGTCGACTGCTGTACTAATAGGGCTCTCGGAACATATATAGCCTATGACCCCGATAACGAGCATTTCCTTGAGATTAAACTGGGCACGAAGATAATCTGTGGTGATTGTACGGGATGCCACTGCTACCCACGAATAATAGTGATGAGTCTGTCCGATGAATCGCCACCCCCACCGGATGGTAGAGTAGTAGTAGGCCTAATTTATGATATTAGAGGGTATAAAGATTTAGAAAGGACTATACCATGCCAAATAGCCACCTACTTCAACGACCCACTCATAATACAAATCAGCTACGACCCTGATTTGCTACCTGAGGGTGCCTACGACCCAGTTCTCGCCTTTTACGATGAGGTACAGGGAGCGTGGGTTATACTGCCCCCTATAGGTGGGGTAGCCGCGGGTGTAGTAACCGGAGAGACAAATTACATCGCCTCACCGTTCGCCGTACTGGTGAGTGTACCACCTCCAGCTACTCCTCAACCCCCACTTCCAGCTCCAGCCCATTTTGTAGTCAGTGGCTTGAACATTGCACCACCAGAAATTGAGGCAGGAGAAAACGTCACCATCACTGTTAATGTAGTTAATGACGGTGGGCAAGAAGGTACCTATATTGTTGAGCTGAAGATAAGTGGGGAGACAGTAGATAGTAAAGAAGTAACATTGGGTGCCGGGCAAAGCGTGCCGGTGAGCTTTACTGCATCTGGAACTGAACTTGGGCAGTATGAGGTAACCGTTTCCGAGTTGAGCGGTGAGTTCACCGTATTACAAGCTAGCAAGTGGTGGCTCTATGTGGTTATAGCCGCCGCCATTATACTGTTAGGCGGGCTGGGCTGGCGTTTTAGAAAGAAACTAAAGCTAGCATAAGACCACACCGCTGCTTACATGCGTAACCTTTCTCCACTCAATTAAAGCGGTAGTCCCTTTCTCGCAGCCTCTCTTCCCTTATGACGGTTTCGTGACTACGGTGCCGGAACGTACTGCACAATGCCCGCAGCCAGGAAATAGGTCAACATGTCGCTAATCAACCATGCCTCAACGATTTTGCCGTCCCTGATTTTCAGGAAATAGGCGCCCTGGTATGATACCGGAGTGCCGCCGATATTTACATGCTCGACCCACCGAACCGCCCCGATGTCACCCGAGCCGGTTATCTCCGACCAATCATGGGTGATGCCGGGATTACCTGCCACTATCCCCTGGATAGCGGCTACATGGTTCGCGCTCCCTATTGTATCCGGCCAGCCCATCATGTGGATGACAATATCGGGGTCTTCGATAGCCATCAGGCCTGACCCATCGCCGGTGCTAAACATCAGGTCTTCGGCTTCAATAAATTTTTTCACGACGTCTACGGCAGGATTCCCACACGATGTCAGGACCAGGGCGGTGGTTATTATGAGACAGGTAAGCAATAGCAATACAACTTTCCCTTTCATGTTCTTCCCTCCTTGAACCATTTTGATAATACTACCTGCTGAGCGAGTCTGGCTCAGTTCGGCATTACCTATCTCAACCTAATCTGCCTTTTGTTTTTTAATCACCTCCTCTTGAAGACTTACTTAAGATCCCCTCGACCTGGGGTTCAGATTCTCCCCTGGCTATTTTTGAGAGAGATTATACAAGAGCTAATGGAATTAAACAATAGCCTAACCCTTGCTTATGGGGTCGGCTATTTTCAGTGAACACTCCGTTGGAAAGTTGTCCCTGTCTTTACAAGGTCACACGTGGTGAGGTAATATTCTTTAGAGAGCAACCGTCGCTGGAGGTGGCTGTGAAAGCGGTGATAATGCCAGGTTTTTCAGAATTGATAATCATAGTTAATCCAACCCAGGAGGTGACGCGTGAGGGGATGCTCTCTATTGTTATGCCCTGGCTTTATGCACCCTGGCCACAGGCTCGCGAGAAAGGTATTATTGAAACGGAAATAGATGGCGACACGTTAAGGGCACTGCTTGTGGAACTATCAGCTCAATATAAGGCGGCGAATGTTGATTTTCAGCCAATTAACCCCAAAACTAATGACCTTGATTTCGATTACGATGTCTTTATTAATGGGGAGAATTATGTCGCTTTAGCTGACGGCCTTGACGCAAAGCTGAAAGATGATGATACCGTTAAAGTTAAGATGCTTTGGCGCTGGGACGGTTAACTGACACTAGAGGAAAAGATGCTGGACCAAAGCGAACTTACCAGATACAATCGGCAACTGATAATCCCAGATTTTGGCGAAGAGGGGCAAAGAAAACTAAAAGACTCGCATGTCGTAGTTGTCGGCATGGGTGGGCTGGGCTGTGCTTCAGCAACTTATCTAACTGCGGCTGGTGTTGGACACATCACCATCGTTGATTTCGATATCGTGGAACTACCTGATTTGAATCGTCAGATTCTCTACTGGGAAGAGGATGTAGGGAAGAAGAAGGTAATCGTAGCAAAAAGAAAACTGTCCAGGTTAAATCCCACAGTAGAAATTACTCCTGTCTTTGCCAAAATAACAGAGGATAATGTCCTTAGTATCATCAACGGGGCGCAGGTAGTAGTCGACGGACTGGATAATTCTGCCACACGGCTGGTGGTAAACTCGGCTTGTATTAAGCAGAAGATACCCTACATTTATGGCGGTGTCTCGCGCTTGAGAGGCATGATTACCACCATCATCCCCGGAAAAACGCCCTGCTTGGCGTGTCTTTCTCCTGAGGGTGTCGGGGGACTGGGGGTTCTCGGTATAACCCCGGCATTGATAGCCAACCTGCAAGCTTTAGAGGCGATTAAACTACTTATCGGCCATAGCCCGTCGCTGGCCGGCAAATTGCTACTTTTCAATGGTGATGATATGAAGTTCCAGCTTCTCGAGATAAAGAGAAACGAAGACTGCCCGGTTTGCTCCCCGCTGTACGCTGGCTAAAGGGCCTCTACTTTTTCCCCTTCTTTTCCTCTTTTTTGGCTTTTAGCATCCAGAAGACCTTCTCCGGCTGGGCGGGGAGGTTCTTAATCCAGACCCCGGTAGCATTATGAATGGCATTGATTACCGCTGGTGGGGCACTACAGACACTACCCTCGCTTGCCTCCTTAGCCCCGAACGGGCCATAGGGGTCATTGGTTATTACATGTATCACCTTGGTCATTGGTGCCTCATTGGCGCGGGGGCGTTTATAGTCTATAAGGTTAGGGTTAAGGGTTTGCCCTCTATCCATCTTGAATTCCTCATACAAGGCGGC
>CAZHLO010000129.1:0-3407 GCA_964533385.1 uncultured Dehalococcoidales bacterium
TTATCTGCGGGGCGGACAAAAGCTCCACGGCATGCCTTGCCATCTCCTCTACCTCCTGGTGGAGACGCTGCATCGAGCTGAAATCACCCCTGCTACCTACACTCAATCCAACCTGCTGCACCTCGCCGCCCTCGGCAGCGACCGCAGTCAGGCGCAGAGTGATATCCGTCCTCTCCTGCTGGATATAGCTACCCGATGAACTTAAAAAGATGGTCTTTTTGTGGCTGTCGCCGTAGGCGATAACTGAAGTCTGGAGCTTGGGGGTGCGCCAGATAATATCGTTATATTCATCTAGGAGCTGCTTCTTTTCCGCCAGTGGGATGGTCAGCGAACTATCTTTTTCGGCGGCTACAGTATCAACGATGGGTTCAACTGGGGCGAGCTTGCTTTCTTCCCTGCCGACAAGGCTTGCCTGTTTTACCGCCAGCTCTATTCGGCGGGGGAGGTCATTAAGTTCGTTAAAACTGACGAAGCCCCAGCCGCCTTTTACCAGGGCGCGGACATTGCCGCCGACGGCGGTTGACTGACCGATGGATTCCAGTTCCCTGCCGCGGTAGGTGATGTGGCTACGCTGGCTCTCCTCCAGGCGAGCCTCTATATAGTCGGCGCTATATCCTTTAACTGCCTGGGCGAGCTGGCGGGCAACGGCTTGGATATCGGGCATGGTAAGACTAGTTTACCCAGCCGATAGCAGGGCTGTCAATTTATTTCTGACTAATCATGGATTCGACACAGATACCAGCTGCCACTTGGTATATTCCGATAGATATCACAGACCAGACCTTTATTGGTCTTGACCCGGAAGTAATTGCGTAAAATCTCCTTTCCCCACCACTCCTCGACAGCTTGCCAGCGCTCGTATACCTTGGTCACACGCTGTCTCTCGCCATCGCTGACCAGGGTTAAAGGCACACCCTGGACGTTAACTATTACCTTCAACTCCTTCGGTTTTTCCAATAACTTAGCCACTTCTTGAACCTCCCTTGACTTATAGCTTGCGCAACATTCCAATTACTCTACCTTGAATCTCCACCTCCTCTGACTGGTAATACATTGACTCCATCTCTTTGTTGGCTGGCTGCAGGCGAATCCGACCGGCTTCATGGTAGACCTTCTTGAGGGTTACCTCCTGTTCTGTCTTCAGCCAGACCGCAGCCACCTCGCCCTCTTCTACTGTGCTTGTCGGCTGGATGAGGACGATGTCACCATCATCAACCAGGGCATCAATCAGGGAAGTTCCCTTTACCCTGAGAGCATAGAGGTCTTTTTTGCCCCGGGTCACCTCCTCAGTTAGCTGGAGCGTCTCCTCGGGGATGGAAGTCCAGGTATCTGGGGCGGGCACCGGTATCGGTTTACCGGCGGCAATGGTCCCCAATAAGGGTACTCGGGAGACAGCCTCTCGCTTTCTCTCCACCAGCTGGATACTCCGGAATACCTCCGGGTCGCGGTGGATATGCCCCTGGCTTTCCAGCTTGTTCAGATGGTGCTGAACTACGGACGGTGTGCTGATGTTGCACCCCCGGGCAATATCCCTGACGGTGGGGGCATACCCCCTTTCATCAAGGAATTTGCGGATAAAGTTCAGGATGCGCAACCGGGTATTGAGAACGCCAGCCATAGTTGCCTCCTTGATACATTTGTTCTTAAAACAAGTGTATCATAGTAATCAGGGGTTGTCAAGAGTGCGTTCCAGGGGGGCTATATCCCCACCCCGTTGGTCTTTCTTCCCGACCCGCCCGAAAGAGGTTTACCTCTCTTCACTCTTCTTTCTGGGGGGAGAGTTTTAGAGGCGGAGCCTTTGAGGGTGGGTGGGAAGGAAGGCAACTGAAAGCAGGGAGTGCCGAATGATTGACAGCTTCAAGTGGTAACGCTAAAATTGGCTGGAATCAACGACTTTTTGTATTCTTTATTCTCCTGTTGGTACGACTTTATTCTTGAGGTGTGCCTGGCACTATTACTCTGAGGCTTAATTAAGATAGTTTGGCGTGGGAAGAGAAAAGGGGTTATATTGAGTCAGCAGGTCGCCGAGCCGAAGGTTGTCGTTAATATCAACGAGGACTATTGCAGTCGCTGCTCCATCTGCCGTTCCCTTTGCCCCTTTGAGGCGATAACCAAGGATGCTGAGAGTGGCAAAATCGTTCTGGAGATAGAGAAGTGTCAGGTTTGTGGTATCTGTTACTCCGCCTGTCCGGCTAAAGCCATCGCTACCATCTATTATGATTGTGGCTCCTTGCTAAAATATCTGGAGAAGGCGAAGCTGAAGTATAAAAGTGATACCCTGGTCATTATGTGCCAGGGGAGTGCCCCCGACTTTGCCGGAATAGAAGAGATATTCGGGGTGTCAAAATTTATCCCACTGTCTGTCCCCTGCGTCGGTCGTATTTCCGAGGAGCTGCTTTTGCAGACGATGGCTACGGGGATAAACCAGATTTTTATCCTTGCCTGCGGCCTAGATTACTGTCGGTTTGACCGGGGGAGTCCTCTCACCGGGCGCCGAATCCTGGCGCTCAATCGGTTACTGGAGCAGCTGGGCTATAGCCGGGAAGCTATAACCCTGAAACGGCATAGTCTGAAGGTAAAAGTGGATAGGGACTTATGCATCAGCTGTGGCGACTGCGTCTTTTATTGTCCCTATCATGCCCCTACGCTGGAGAGTGCCAGCGGAATAAATTTTGACTTGGATGCCTGTCGCGGTTGCGGTTTATGCGTGGCTATTTGTCCGGCTATAGCCCTAGACATGGATAATTGGGAGAAAGAACGCATCTCAACCTTGATTTCCCAGCTACTGGTGGGAATGAAATCGCCCAGGATTCTGGTTTTTCGCTGCCAGTGGGCGGTTTTTCCTCCCCTGGATGAGGAATCAAGCCCCCATATCCGCGCCATAGATTTGCCCTGTTCGGGCAGGGTTGATGCCTTTCACATCGTGGAGGCGTTCCAGAAGGGTGCCGATGGCGTTTTGATTGCGGCTTGTCCGGAGGAGGATTGCCGGCAGGACGGAGTAAGTACCAGGGCACGGCACCTGGTAACAAAATTAAGGGAAAGGTTAAACCAGATAGGCTTTCAGGATAGGCTTCACTTCTGCTTTGTCGCCCGGAGAGACCCTGAGCAGTTGGGTAAGGAATTAGAGCAGTTTAGCCAGAAGGTAGAAACTATCGTTGCAGAGAGGAAAAGAAAATGATTGTAACCGCACTAAAGCCTTTGGATGAGATTTTAGATTCTATCTCTCCTTATAACAAAATCTTGATAGCCGGTTGCGATGGCTGCAACCAGCCGCCCCGGGGCTTAAGGGAAGCAGAGACCTTGAGCCAGTTGCTTGAGCTTGGTGGCAAGCTGAGGAGTAGGGATTTCCAGTTTAAAGTGACCACGGTGGTGAAGCAGTGCGATTCCTTTTTAACCGCTTCGGCGCT
>CAZHLO010000130.1:0-3388 GCA_964533385.1 uncultured Dehalococcoidales bacterium
GAAGACTCCCTCTAAAAATTAAGCTAATCCCTCTCCTTTTAAGGGGAAGGGGGATAGGGTTAAAACACTTGATAACTGCCAAAAGGGTGCTACAATATAGTCAGAGTTTTTAGCCATGGAGATTAAATTAGCCGCCACCCGCTGTGGGGAGGTTGAACTCAGGTGGGGGGAGCGAACCTATATTGTGGGGATTCTCAACCTCACTCCCGATTCCTTCTCTGGGGATGGGGTGGGTGATGATATTGAAGCCGCTATCGCTAGAGCCAAGCGTCTGGTTGATGATGGCGCCGATATTATAGATATCGGTGGTGAGTCCACTCGTCCTGAGGCGCAGCCGGTTTCAATTGATGAGGAAATCAGACGGGTGGTTCCAGTTATAGAGAGGCTGGCTTCCGAGCTATCCATCCCGCTAAGTATTGATACCTACAAATCAGAGGTGGCCCTTCGGGCGCTTGAGGCTGGGGCAAAAATGCTCAATGACCAGTGGGGCTTAAAGCGAGACCCCCGTCTCGCTGAGTTAGCTGCTGAGTGGAAGGTCCCTCTGATTTTAATGAGCAATCAGCGGGACAAGGGTGGTTATGATGCCAGCCTCAAGCGTGACACCGCCGACTACGGAGACCCCATATCTGAGATAATATCCTCTCTCAAGAGAAGTCTGGAGATAGCCTCCAGGTCTAATGTCCCCTGGGAAAACATCATTCTCGACCCCGGCATCGGTTTTGGCAAAACCTGGCAGCACGACCTGGAGATAATCTGGCGCCTGGGAGAGCTGAGAGAATTGGGGAGACCCATTCTGCTTGGACCCTCCCGAAAGTCATTCATCGGCAAGGTGTTAGACCTTCCCGTTCATGAGCGTCTGGAAGGCACGGCCGCAGCCATAGCCGTTAGCATTGCTTGTGGGGCTGACATGGTGCGGGTTCACGATGTCAGGCCGATGGTGCGGGTATGTAGGATGTGCGATGCTATTATACGAAGGAGGCAAATTGGGCATTGAGCCGGTAACTGCATACCTTATTCTTGGCTCGAATCTGGGAGACCGCCAGGCTAATCTGGACCGGGCTTTAGAGTTTCTCGGTCAAAGACTACGGATAGAAAAGGTTTCCTCGATATACGATTCTGAGCCGGTGGGCGATACTGAGCAGCCTCGTTTTCTTAACCTGGTCTGCGAGGTAACCACCAATCTAACCCCGATGGCGTTGCTTTCCCTGGCTAAGGGCATTGAAGCCAAGATGGGCAGGGTTGGCCCCTCCGGTGCCCCCCGCACCATAGATATCGACATCCTCCTCTATGGCGACCAGGTTATTCAAACCCCCAAGCTGGTTATTCCTCACTCCAGGATGACCGAGAGAGCCTTTGTCCTTGTCCCTTTAGTCGAGATTGCCCCTGACCTGGTGCATCCGGTAACTGGCAAAACAGTTAAGGAGCTACTCAAGGCGGTGAAAGAGGTTCAGGGCATATTTAAGTGGGAGGGTGGCTAAAGGTGTACCAGATATCGGTAGAGCAGCATTTTGATGCCGCCCATTTCCTGAGGGGTTATCGGGGCAAGTGTGAGGCGCTGCACGGCCATCGCTTCCGGGTGGTGGTCAGGATAGAAACCTCCGGCCTTGACGACATCGGCTTAGCCTATGATTTTGTTGAGCTAAAGCAGCACCTGGCTCAGGTCATATCAAAGTTTGACCATACCTGTCTAAATGATGTACCGCCTTTTGACAAAATAAATCCTTCTTCAGAGAATATCGCCGCCACCATTTATAAAGAGCTCAAGCCCAAGCTGGCTGGGGTCTCAATCGCCGCCGTTGAGGTCTGGGAATCCCCCCAGACCGGCGTAATCTATACCCCTGGTTAATTGGTAAAAGAGATAACAAAGTGAAAAAAGCGTCGTTTGAGAGAACTCTCTATTCCTTTCATATGAGCATGAACAGGGATATAGATTTGTTGATGAAGATTGAAACAGCCAAGCGAGTGGTTAAAACGGTTCAAGAGAAACGCAGCGTTTTCGAGGCATTTGTTTTAAGCATATGCGCAGATTGGGAGTACTTGGTAGAAAACCTGCTAATTGATTGTCTTAACAAAGATACATCAAGGTATTCGGAATACACAGGTTTTAACATCTCAAGGCATATTACGAGAGACAATTGCAAAGCAATCTTGATAGGTATTGGTTATCTTGATTTTAAAAGTACAGAACAACTAAAGAAGCTCAGTAAATCAATTTTAGTACAAACCTGTAATCCGTTTCTCTCAATTTCCTCCTCAAACTGCAAGAAGATCGATGAGCTATTCACCATTCGAAACTATTTGGCTCACCGCAGTTTCGCAGCCAGAAGGTCTTTAGCGGATTTATATAAGCACAAGTATAATCTGAGGCACTTCATTGAGCCAGGGACTTTTCTGTTAGCGAGAGATCAAACACATAAAATCCCTAGATTGGGGGTGTACATAAACAATTTCAAAAGAGCTGCAAACACTATGGGGGAATTCTTAGGAATTCCCTGGCTTCAAGACTAGGAAATAGCAGAAAAGCAGGAGTAATTCAAGTTAAGCCATGTAGCCTAATAGTAAAAAGGCACAGTTTTTAACTGTGCCCCATTTTTTGGTAGCGGGGGATGGTGAGCGCTGACTATTTTATAGTATACTTCGGGCAGACTATTGGTTGGAGGTAAAAAATATGCGATTGGAGAACAAAGTAGCCATCATTACCGGAAGTGCCCGGGGTATGGGCTGGGTATTTGCCCTGCGTTTCGCCAAAGAAGGAGCCAAATTAACCATCTGCGATGTCCTTGACTGTGTCCCGGTCGCCGAGGAGATAGAAGCCATCGGCGGCGAGGTGCTGGCTCTAAAAACTGATGTTGCCAGTGAAAAAGATACCGCCGAGATGGCAAAAAAGACTGTCGAGCGTTTTGGCCGGATAGACATCCTGGTTAACAATGCGGCCATTATTGGCGGTAAGGATTTCGTGAAACCGCCGGAACAGCTAACGGCGCAAGACTGGGACCGGATGCTGGCAGTCAATGTTAAGGGCTTATTCCTTTGCTGTAAAGCCGTTATCCCCTATATGAAAAAGCAGGGTAGGGGTAAGATTGTTAACATTGCTTCAACCGTCGCCTTCACTGGTGCGCCCGCCTTCCTCCACTATAGCACCTCCAAGGGCGGTGTAGTTACCATGACCCGTGGTCTGGCCAGAGAGCTGGGCGAATTCAATATCAACGTAAATGCTGTGGCACCTGGTGTGGTCAAGACCGAGGCGGTGCGGGCGGCACTTTCTGAAGAAGATTTAAAACAAATAGTGGAGACACAACTTCTCAAGAAAAACATAAAGCCAGAGGATATAGCCGGGGTAGTGCTCTTTCTTGCCTCCGATGAAGCCGATGTGATTACCGGGCAAACA
>CAZHLO010000131.1:0-3364 GCA_964533385.1 uncultured Dehalococcoidales bacterium
GTTTAAAGAGGGGGGCGAAGCCCCCCTCTTTTTATTCCTCCCCCTCTCCCTTAAGAGAGAGGGGGACAGGGGGTGAGGGTGACAAACATTCAATAGTTAGACTTGCCTCTGCGATAGGCAATATGATATTATTAACCGTATACATCTAAACCTAGTTTAAAGGTAAATTTCAGATGACAATGCAGGATAAACTGGCAAGATTGGCTGAGCTGGGGAAAAAGGCAAAGGCGGGGGGTGGGGAAAAGCGTATCCAGCAGCAGCACGCCAAGGGTAAGCTGACCGCCAGGGAGAGGATCGACCTCCTCCTTGACCCGGGTAGCTTTGAAGAGCTGGACCCCTTTATTACCCACCGCGCTACCGACTTTGGTCTTGCTGAGCGGCAATACCTGGGCGATGCCGTAGTTGCCGGCTTCGGTAAGATAGCTGGCAGAATTGTTTTTATCTATGCTCAGGACTTCACCGTTCTCGGCGGGACAATATCTGAAGTATCAGCGCAAAAGGCTTGTAAGGTTATCGATTTAGCCCTTAAAAAGGGAGCACCGGTAATTGCCATATGGGACTCAGGCGGGGCGCGCATCCAGGAAGGGGTGATGAGTCTCTATGGCGTCGGTGAGATACTGCTGCGCAATACCTGGTGCTCCGGGGTTATCCCGCAACTATCAGTAGTAATGGGACCTTCAGCTGGGGGAGCCGTCTATTCACCAGCCATAACCGATTTCGTCTTTATGGTCAAGGGCACCAGCCAGATGTATATCACCGGTCCTGATGTGGTTAAGGCAGTTATCAGTATCGACATAAGTCATGAAGAGCTGGGGGGAGCTAAGACTCATGCCGAGAAGAGCGGCGTGGCTCACTTTATCGCCGAGAGTGAGCCGGAATGCCTAGGGATGGTGCGCCGCCTTTTGAGCTTTCTGCCCCAGAACTGTAGGGAGGCTCCGCCAACGATAGCACCTACCGACGACCCCACGAGGACAGATGAGAACCTGCTCAACATCATCCCCGACGAGCCTAATAAGGCTTACGATATGAAGCAGATAATCACCAGCGTGGTCGATAATGGCGACTTTATGGAGGTGCACCAGAGCTTTGCTCCCAACTTAATTGTCGGTTTTGCCCGATTGAATGGCAAGCCGGTGGGGATGGTCGCCCAGCAACCGGCTTATATGGCGGGGATTATTGATATCAGCGCTTCAGTTAAGGGGGCGAGATTTGTCCGCTTCTGCGATGCCTTCAACATCCCACTGGTCAGCTTTGTTGATGTCCCCGGCTTTATGCCCGGACCTAAGGAGGAGCAAGGCGGCATCATCAGGCACGGGGCTAAGTTTATCTTCGCCTACGCCGAGTCTACCGTGCCTAAGGTTACCGTTATCACCCGCAAGGCTTACGGGGGCGCCTATATCGTGATGAGCAGTAAGCACCTGCGCGGCGATATTAACTATGCCTGGCCTACCGCCGAGATTGCCGTTATGGGACCGGAGGGGGCAGTAAATGTCATCTATCGAGAGGCTATAGCTAAAGCCAAAGACCAGGA
This sequence comes from uncultured Dehalococcoidales bacterium, assembly GCA_964533385.1. GTDB lineage: Bacteria > Chloroflexota > Dehalococcoidia > Dehalococcoidales > BS750m-G39 > CAZHLO01. The sequence continues at coordinate 1,532 of CAZHLO010000131.1, forward strand.
TAAGACAAAAAAGCAACTGGTCAGCGAGTATAAAGAGCGGTTTGCCCACCCTTATCTGGCAGCAGCCAGGGGCTATATTGATGATGTCATCGACCCAAGGGTAACCCGCCCTAAGCTGATTAAGGCACTGGAGACGCTTGAGAACCCCAGTGATAGCACCCGCCCCCAGAAAAAACACGGGAATATTCCACTGTAAAGCGGCAAGGGGGAAGACATGGAGGATAAGAAGTTAACCGCCGCTATCTTGGGTGCTATCACCGCCTATATCCAGATGGAGCAAAAGCTGCCTAAACTAGTTCCCAAGGTCAAGCCTGGAATAAAAGCTGAACGGCGGAAAATAATGCCGACTAGAAAGAAATAAGCTGATGAAAAGAAACCCATTAAAAATAACCGACATTACCTTCCGCGATGGACACCAGTCCTCGCTGGCGACGCGAATGCGAACCGAGGATATGGTGGGCATCGCTGAGGAGATGAATAAAGCCGGGTTTTATTCCATGGAGGTCTGGGGTGGTGCCACCTTCGATGTTGCCACCAGATTCCTCAATGAGGACCCCTGGGAGAGACCAAGAATCTTAAAAAAGCTGATGCCTGATACCCCCCTGCAGATGCTGCTCCGAGGACAGAACCTGGTGGGCTACCGCAACTATGCCGACGATGTGGTTACCGCCTTCGTGCATCACGCCGCTGAGGTGGGCATTGATATCTTCCGAGTATTTGATGCCGTGAACGACGAGCGTAACTTTGAGACCAGTCTCAAGGCAATTAAGGAGTGCGGTAAGCATGCCCAGCTTTCGCTCTGCTATTCCCTTACCGAGCCAAAGCTGGGGGGACCAGTATATAACATTGATTATTTTGCCAATAAAGCTCTTATCCTTGAGGAGATGGGGGCGGATAGCCTGTGCATCAAGGACATGGCTGGTCTTATCTCCCCCGACGATGCCTATAACCTGATTAAGGCGCTCAAGGAAGCGCTGAAGATACCAGTGCATCTCCATACCCACTATACCAGCGGTATGGCATCGATGAGCTGCCTTAAGGCGATTGAAGCCGGGGTAGATATCATTGATACTGCCCTGGCTCCCTTCGCCCTGCGCTCATCCCATCCCGCTATTGAGCCTATTGTGGTTGCCCTTCAGGGAACGCCGAGAGATACCGGGCTTGATCTGGCTCATTTATTTAAATTGGGAGAGTATTTTGAATCTATCGCCCCCAAGTATCGGGATTTTCTGGATACCACCCACATGGCGGTAATTGATACCGGGGTGCTGGTGCACCAGATTCCGGGGGGTATGATCACCAACCTGGTGGCTCAGCTAAAAGAAGCTAACGCTCTGGATAGAATTGAAGAGGTCTATGCTGAACTGCCACGGGTGAGAGAGGAGCTTGGCTACCCACCCCTGGTTACCCCTACCAGCCAGATTGTGGGCATCCAAGCCGTCCAGAATGTCCTCTTTGGCCGATATAAGATGATATCCGACCAGGTAAAGGACTACTGCTATGGGTTGTATGGCAAGCCCCCAGCCCCGATTGACCCCAAGGTTCAGAAGATAGTGCTTAAGGGCTACAAGCTGGGGGAGACACCCATTACCTGCCGAGCCGCCGATATACTGGAGCCGGAGCTGGAGAAGGCTAAAGAGGCGACCAAAGATATCGCTAAGGATATCGGTGATGTGCTCACCTATGCCCTCTATCCCACCACCGGTATGCGCTTCCTGAGGTGGAAATACGGTCTGGAGGACCCACCCCCTGAGACAAAGCCAAAGACCTTGGAGGAGGTAAAGCGCGAAGACGAGCTCATTGCTAAGGCGAAAGCCGGTAAGCTGGGGGAGA
>CAZHLO010000132.1:0-3351 GCA_964533385.1 uncultured Dehalococcoidales bacterium
CCTCTTTGTTATTCCTCCCCCTCTCCTTTCTAAGGAGAGGGGGATACAGGGGGGTGAGGTTAAGGTTAATAATTAATAAAAATCTATCCTCTTTTTGCTTGTTTTAGGGGGGTAGTTATGTTATGATGCAAATAGGCGAATATGACTACAGAGAAAGTTAAGGCGCTGGAGCTGGCTATCAGCCAGATAGAGAAGCGGTTTGGCAAAGGCTCAGTGATGAAGCTGGGAGAGACCCCTCCCCTACCGGTGAAGGCTATTCCCAGCGGCTCACTGGCGTTAGACCTAGCCTTAGGTGTCGGTGGTATCCCTAGGGGAAGGATTACCGAGATATTTGGTCCTGAGGCGTCAGGGAAGACTACCCTCGGTCAACATATAATTGCTGAAGCGCAAAAGCTGGGGGGTACGGCTGCCTATATTGACGCTGAACATGCTCTCGACCCTTCCTATGCCGCCAACTGCGGGGTTAATATTGACGACCTGCTCATATCTCAACCTGATACCGGGGAGCAGGCTCTGGAGATTACTGAGGCGCTGGTCAGGAGCGGGGCGGTTGATGTCATAGTGATTGATAGTGTCGCGGCATTGGTCCCCCGGGCTGAAATTGAGGGGGAGATGGGTGATGCTCATGTTGGCTTACAAGCTCGCCTAATGTCTCAAGCACTGAGAAAGCTGGCTGCCGCTATCGGTAAGTCGGGCACAGCCGTGATATTCATCAACCAGCTAAGAGAAAAGGTTGGAATTGTATTTGGTAACCCTGAGGTGACGCCAGGGGGCAGGGCTCTGAAGTTCTACAGCTCGGTAAGGATAGACCTGAGACGGGTTGAATCTATCAAACAGGGAAACGAAACTATAGGCAGCCTTGTGCGAGCTAAGGTGGTCAAAAATAAGATTGCCCCTCCCTTCAAAAGTGCTCAGTTTGACATTATGTTTGACCATGGGATAAGCCAAGTGGGCAACCTTATCGACCTTGGTGTAGAGCTGGGGATAGTCAGCAAAACCGGCGCCTTTTTCTCCTATGGTGACATTCGCCTGGGGCAAGGTAGGGAGAGTGCCAAACAATACTTAAGCCAAAATCCCGAACTTGCCGGGGAGATTGAGCAGCAGGTTAGAGCCTCAGCCGTCACCACCCATAACTTATAATCTAAGAGTATTTCGAACAGAATAAGTAAAATAAATAAGTAAGGCTGAGGCTTATGCCTTAGCCTTATGTCTTTGAAAGGGGTAGTGGAAGAGGATGAAAAAGGTCACCGCCATCCGTGCCGGGAGGAGACAGGGGAAACGGGTAAATGTGTTCCTGGATGGCAAGTTTGCCTTCAGCCTGGAAGCCGAGGTAGCGGCAAAAAAGGGCCTGGAGGTGGGGCAAGAGCTATCTGAAGGCGATATTGAAGCCCTAGCTGGGGTTGACCTATTCCAGCGCTGCCTTAACGCTGCCCTGCACTACCTCGACTACCGACCACGGAGCGAGGCTGAGCTAAGAGAACGGCTCAAGCGGCGCGGCTTTAATGGGGATAACGTGGAGGTAACGCTGGCCAAACTGAGGGAGCAAGGGCTGGTAAATGACCTGGCTTTTGCCGAGTTCTGGAAGGATAATCGGCAGTCATTTAGCCCACGCAGCCAGTGGCTAACCAGGTTAGAGCTAAGGCAAAAGGGAGTAGCCGAGGATATCATAGGTCAGGTGGTAGCTGGCGTTGACGATGAAGATAGCGCCTATCGGGCAGCCATGAGCCGAGCTCGCCATCTGCCCTTATCTGATTACAATGCCTTTCGCCACCGGCTGGGTGAATATCTCAAACGGCGTGGTTTTGATTACAGGGTGATAAATCATACTGTGCAAAAGGTGTGGCAGGAAAGGGGGGAGTAGGTCTAGATAGCATCTTTCCTTGACCCAAAAGGGATAAAGTGGGTAGTATTAGTTATCTATAACCTATTCCCGGGGAGGAGGAAAAGTCATCAATAAAGGGGGTGAAAAATGGAAATAACGGGAGTAGGACCAATATTAGCCGTTTTCTTTAGCTTTGTCATCGGCGTAGTATTCGGCGGCATGGCTATCTTCCTCTTCAGGAGGATGATGGTAAACCGTCAGCTTCGCATTGCCCAGAGAAAAGCAGCCAAGGTAATTACTGAGGCCAAAGTGGAGTCCCAAAAAGCCATCGATGAAGCGAAAAAGGAAGTTGATAAAATCAAGGCAGCAGCTGATGCCGAATATCGAGAACGGCGCACTGAACTACAGCGTCAAGAAAACCGCCTGTCGCAAAAGACGGAGAGCTTGGAGCACAAGCTAGAAGGTGTGGAGCAACGTGAGCGCCATCTGGCCAACAGGGAAAAGGAGATAACGTCCATTCGCAATGAACTTGGGGAGATTAAAAACCGGCAGTTAAAACAACTAGAGTTGATTTCAGGCATGTCCACCGCCGAGGCAAAACAAACCTTCCTTGACGCGATAGAAACTGAGATGAAGGACGAAATCTCACGACGCCTTCGGGAATGGGAAGCCGAGCTAAAAGAGGAAGCTGATAAGAAAGCACAAGAGATTCTGTCGCAGGCAATACAGCGCAGTGCCTCTGAGGTGGTATCGGAAACAACGGTGTCGGCGGTTCCCCTTCCCAGTGACGAGATGAAGGGGCGGCTTATTGGACGAGAGGGGCGTAATATTAGAGCTCTGGAGCAGGCTACCGGGGTTGACCTGATAGTTGATGATACCCCGGAGGCAGTGACCCTATCTAGCTTTGACCCGGTGCGACGAGAGATAGCTCGTCTGGCTTTAACCAAACTTATCCTCGATGGTCGTATCCACCCAGCTCGTATTGAAGAGGTAGTAGCTAAAACCAAAGAGGAGGTAGAGGCGGCTATCTATAGCGCTGGAGAACAGGCAGCTTACCAGGTGGGGGTGCATGGACTGCGCCCTGAGCTAATCAAGCTGCTTGGTCGCCTCAAGTACCGCACCAGCTATGGTCAGAATGTGTTAGCCCATTCCATTGAGGTGGCCCATCTAGCGGGCATGATTGCCGGGGAACTGGGAGCCAATGTTGATATCGCCAAGAGAGCGGGGCTACTTCACGACGTTGGTAAAGCGGTAGACAGGGAAGTAGAGGGCTCTCACGCTGCCATCGGTGCCGACCTGGTTAAGCAATGGGATAAATTCTCTGAGGTAACCCAGGGCATCGCTGAGCACCACTTTGAGACTGCTACCACCAGCCTCTGGGGCTTTATTGTGGCTGCGGCTGATGCTATCAGTAGCGCCAGACCTGGGGCAAGGCGTGAGTCTCTGGAGAGTTATCTCAAGCGGCTGAAGGAACTGGAGGATATAGCCAATAGCTTCAAGGGAGTAGAAAAGTCCTATGCTATTCAAGC
>CAZHLO010000133.1:0-3315 GCA_964533385.1 uncultured Dehalococcoidales bacterium
TATCTTCACTCCCAGCCGCTTGGACTTACTATCGCGACCACCACGGGTGGTGCCGCCTGCCTTTTTATGCGCCATCCTTAGTCACCTCTTTTTTGCGTCGCCGAGCCTTCTTAACTGGCTTGGCTTGCGCCGTCCCCGGCTCAACTATCTTATCTATAATCAGCCTGGTATAGCGCTGACGATGTCCCGTCTTCTTACGGTAACGCACCTTTGGCTTATACTTAAAAACGATAATCTTATTGCCCTTGCCTTCCCCCTGCGAGGTAGCAACCACCTTCGCCCCATCAACAATAGGCGTGCCTACGGTTACCCGCTCGCCGTCGGCAATAAGCAACACCCTTTCCAGGTCAACGGTACTGCCCTCAGCCACATCCAAGCATTCCACATCTATAGTCTGACCGGGGCTTACCCTATACTGCTTGCCACCGGTCTCAATAATAGCGTAAATCTTAAACCTCCATTAAACAGATTATTCTACCAATTGCTATAGCTAGGTGTCAAGCGTCAGTTTCTGCCACAGCTCCCTTACCTTCTTCTTCAACTCATCAAGGCTACAATCGGTATCTATGACCACATCGGCATGCTTTACCCGTTCTTCCGAAGGCACCTGGGAACGGATGCGAGCCAGAGACTCCGGCTCAGAAAGCCCCAATTTCTTAAGTCGCCTCAAGACCGTGGACTCGGGGGCAACGGTAACCCAGACCTCATCTAATTCATCTGATAGTGAAGGCTCGCCAGCTTTCAGGGAAAGAGGCACCTCAACCAGAAGAGGTAATTCCAGCACCACCACCCCCGCCCCCTGCCGCTGGTACTCTTCAAGCTGAGCCTTTACCGTCTCATACATCCAAGGTTGCATTATATTATTCAGCCGGGCTAGAGCTTCAGGATTGCCAAAGACAATTTTGCCCAGCTTCTTACGGTCAATCTCACCATCTTGCTTTAGAATATCGTTGCCAAAAACAGCCACCACCCCCCACCATATCTCAGTATCAGGCTTGAGTGCCCCATGCCACACCTTATCCACATCAATAACAGTTGCCCCCAGCTCCGCCAGGAACCCAGATACAGTGCTCTTGCCGCTGCCAATGCCTCCGGTAAGACCGATAACCTTCATCCCACCAAGTCTAGCTTCTGGCAAACAGACAGTCAAGGATTTTATTTTATAGCCACATCCCCTTTATCCCCTTCCCCTTGACAAGGGGAAGGGGAATCCTATTAAAAGAGGGGGCTCACGCCCCCTCTTACACACCTTGCAATTAAAAGGAGTATAATAATTGGCATCTTTTGGGATTACAATGGGTGTATCGCCATGAGCGAAATTGTCCACAAGATACGAGAGGGGATGAAACAGTTCGGGTACAAATTTAAAACCGTGTCTATAAAGCACCTACCGGAGGTGCAGGAAGCAGTTGGGGAACTGGTTAGGCAGGGATTGTTGAATAAGCGATTACATGAAACCTGGCATTTCTACTTAGATACTAACAAAAACTTGCCGGAGGCGAAAACAATCGTCATCGTGGCAATGCCACAGCCCATTACTCGCGTCTGGTTCAAATGGCAGGGAATTGCCCATCTCGCGGACATCCCACCAACTTATTTTAACAAAGCTGATGAGTCTCGTGCCGAAGAAATTCTAAACAATGTGCTGGAAACCGCCGGATACGAGATAGCAAAAGCACATTTGGCACTGAAAACGCTTGCGGTACGAAGTGGACTGGCAAGATATGGCAGAAACAATATCAGTTATGTGCCAGGGATGGGTAGCTTCTGCCGGTTGATCGCTTTCTACACCAATTGGTCCTGTAAAGAGGATAACTGGCAGGAATCTAAAGCGATGAATGCCTGCGAAAATTGTTCACTTTGCCGCGAGCATTGTCCGACCAGAAGTATTCCCGCTGACCGCTTCCTGATTCATGCTGAAAACTGCTTGGATTTTCTCAGTCAGATGGATCCTGATTTCCCCTACTGGGTTCATTTTCAGCCCGACTGGGATAATGCCTTTATTGGCTGTATGCGCTGTCAATTCGCGTGTCCGGTGGATAAACCCTACCTACACAAGATTGTGGAGGGTCCATTTTTCTCTGAAGAAGAAACTAGCCTAATTCTGAACAAAGTGCCTTGGGAGCAGTTATATCTGGAGACTCAGCAGAAACTGGAAGATGTCTACAGGGTTTACCCGCTTCTGGCCCAAAACCTGAGTGCGCTCATTGAAAAACAAAAGAAAGTTATGCAGACATAGCTGTTTTCTCTTGTTTAGCCTACGGTAGTGATTCCGAGTGTTTAAAAGGGGCGGAAGCCCTTCTTTTTTATTATCCTCCCTCTCTCCCTTGAGGGTGATATGATAGCTAATGAGTGATATAATTAGGTAAAGGAGCATTATGCATCAGGCAATGCTCTATGAAAAACTGCCCAATTTCAGGGTAAGGTGCGGCATCTGCCAGTGGCGTTGCAATATAGCTCCAGGCAAGTTTGGCGTCTGCCGTGTCTATCAGAACCTCGACGGCACCCTCTATAACCTGAACTATGCCAAGGCGTCCTCGGTAGCCGCTGATCCTATTGAGAAGAAACCACTATTCCACTTCTTCCCCGATACTCTGGCTTTCTCCATCGGGGGGTGGGGGTGCAACTTTCACTGCCAGGACTGCCAGAACTGGGAAATCTCTTGCCCTACGAGTGATGAGCCCTGGCTTACCTCCCAGGAAGTCTCACCTGAGACAGCTATAGAACTGACTAAGCGCTACCACTGCCAGGGCATCGCTTGGACATACAATGAACCCAGCATCTGGTTTGAATATACCCTTGACTCAGCCAGGCTGGCGAAGAAGAATAACCTTTATACTGTCTATGTGACCAACGGCTTTCTCACCCCTGAGGCGCTGGATACCATCGGACCTTACCTTGATGCCTGGCGGGTTGATATTAAGGGCTTCACCGACTCTTTATACCGCGACCTAGCAAAGATAAAGGGGTGGCGGGGAATACTTGGGGTTGCCAAACGGGCCAAGGATAAGTGGAATATGCATGTTGAGGCAGTCACCAACATCATACCTACCATGAATGACGATGACCAGCAGCTTGAAGGCATTGCCCGCTGGATAAGAGACGAGCTGGGTGAGCTAACACCGTGGCATGTGACCCGGTTTTACCCTCATCATTATATGCTGCACTTGCCCCCAACCCCACTGTCCACGCTAGAGCATGCCTGCGAAATTGGGAAAAAGGCTGGACTTAAGTTTGTCTACACCGGTAATGTCCCCGGACATAAGAGCGAATCCACTACCTGCTATTCCTGCGGCAAGCTTGTGGTGCAGAGGT
>CAZHLO010000134.1:0-3301 GCA_964533385.1 uncultured Dehalococcoidales bacterium
CCCTCAAAGGTTTCCCCTCTAAAACTCTCTAGCCTAACACCTTTTCTACGATGGCGCGGGAGGAGTAGGTTTACCATAGGGGGGAAGCTATTTTAAAATAGTTTCTATCTAAGGCAGTGTATCAAGGAACTGGAACATCTTAATGATTTCTTCTTTAGACAACCTTGTTTTTTCTATTTCGCCCCTCATTTTTTGGTGCTCTGAATCTGCACGCTCTTTAAGTTTGCCCTTTTGTTTGTGGTATGCTTCTTCTAGCACCTCTATTTTTTTAGGCAATTCCTCAGGAAATAACAAATCATCTTTATACCAGTTATAAATAGTATCTAAGAAGTTGATACAAGTAGCTAACTGCATCAAGAAGAAAGTAGCTGTGGGCACCGGCTCGTAGAAACCACCTAGATATAGATTATGCCCGAAAAATGGTCTGCTCTTTGAATAAGCAGGGCGTGCTTCATCATTAGGGTGAATATAGCTTGATAACCAATCCCAAATGTCTTTCGAAGCTTCACCCTCTTCCACTTCATCCTTTAGCGCGTTTATACCAAAACGACGTCTTTCTTTGTAAGTTTTAGCTTTCTGCCAAGCTTCAGCGTCTCTTGGATATTTATGTAAGTATTCCGCTACAACTCTCGTTTCTATAGCATCTCTCTCCATCATCATAGCATTGAGGATAAGTCCCTGGCGTATAAGAATATTAGCTGCTAAAGTGTCATTCCAAAAGCGAACTCCAAGGTCAACAATGCTCTGGTCAGCTTTACTAGCTCGGTCTTTATTAAGCAAACAGCGAAGACACACCGACAATTGTTTCAAGGCTTCTTCAGATATTGCTACAGTTTCGCCAAGCAATTTGTTGATTTTACTTTGAGTAACAGAAGGGTCTTCCTCAGCAATACCCTTGAGTATCTTTAATGGTCTTGGCATCTATCATCCACCCCCATATGAAGAGCTTCCCTCATTCTATCACACTGCTAGCTGTCACTGTAGGATATTTATCAGGGTAGTATGAAGGGGCGGAAGCCCCTCTTTTTAAAATATTCTCCCCCCATCCTGCTATAATAAGTTTATGAAAACTCCCCGCCTCCTAATAGCTATTCTTAGCACCCTGCTGGAGGAAGCCGCCATCGCCTTCCTCTTCCTCTGGCTCTTGCCCCGGTTCGATATCCACCTGCCCCTTGCTCTCCTCGTCATCATCATGCTGGCTTGGGCGGGCTTCGCCGTCTTCACTTATTGGCTAGGTAGCCGTGCCCTGAAGAAAAAGCCGGTGGACGGTCTGCCCGATATGGTCGGCAGCAAGGGTAAAGTAGTCAGCCGCTTGGACCCGGATGGTCTGGTCAGAATCAAGGGCGAGCTTTGGAAAGCCAAATCAGACGGCGGGGAGATAAATACCGGGGAGGAGGTTATTGTGGTAAGGCAGGAGAGACTGAAGCTCATTGTGCGCCAGGTGATTGAATGATACATATTGACGGCGGGCAAAAATCGGGGAGCGGCACTATCGTCCGCTTTGCCGTGGGACTGGCAACTCTACTTGGCCAACCGCTTCACCTGACCAATATCCGGGCTAAAAGACCAAAGCCGGGCCTAAGACCTCAGCATCTTATGGCGCTCCAGGCGCTCAGGCAGATATGCGGCGGCAGTTTAGTCGGCGCTGAAATCGGTTCCAGCGAAATTCGCTTCGAGCCTGGCGGCGGGGTGAAGGCTGGACACTACCAATGGGATATCGGCACCGCCGGCTCAACCACCCTCCTGGTGATGACCCTCTTGCCGGCTGCCTGTTTTTCCCCTGGTGCCGTCAGTTTCAAGCTATCCGGTGGCTTGTTTCAGGACTTCGCCCCCTCGGCTTACCATATGCAACATGTCCTTTTCCCGATACTGAGGAGCATGGGCATCACCGCTCAGCTTAATATTATTCGCCCCGGCTATGTCCCCCGTGGCGGTGGCATTATTGAGGTGAAAGTCGAGCCAGTGAAAGGAAAGCTCAAACCCATCAACTTACCCGCTCCGGGAAAGGTAACCCGCATTCAGGGCATCGCCCTTTCCTCCCATCTTAAAGAGAGGAAGGTAAGTGAGCGGATGGCGGAAAAATGCCATGAGGTGCTTAAAACTCAAGGATACAGAGCCGATATAGCGATTATTGATGATACCTCAGCCCTTCAAGCTGGTGCCGCCCTTGCCCTCTATGCCCAGACCAGTTCCGGCTGCATTATCGGCGCTGATGGCGCCGGTGCGCCGAGGCGCACCTCGGAGGAAATTGGTCGCTCTGTCGCTACTTCTCTTATTGAGGACTTGTCCAGCGGCGCCACCGTCGACCGCTATCTCGCCGACCAGCTTATCTTTTTTGCCGCCCTGGCTGACGGCGTCAGCCAGTACCGGATACCCAAGCTCACCGAGCACGTGGAGACCAACCTCTGGCTGGTGGAGACCATACTCGGCGCCAAGACTGCCATCGATGGCAACCTGGTCAAAATTCAGGGCATAGCCTACCATAGTTGACATAACAATTGAAACAAACCACAAAGCTATTCAGATAGGAATTATTTCCCTAGTAGTTTCTTGCTTTCGAGCCTTGGGGTTGCTATTATAACCAGCGGTGGCCAAGCGCAGAATTGATAGCTTACTGGTGGACAGGGGTTTAGCGGAGAGCCGGGCTAAGGCTCAGGCTTTAATTATGGCGGGGGAGGTGGTGGTGGAGGGTAAAACCGCTATCAAGCCAGGAACTCTGGTTTCTGAGGAGGCGGCAATTACCATTCTCAAGCCGCCTCCTTTTGTCAGTCGTGGCGGTATCAAGCTTGACTATGCTCTTGACCATTTCCAGCTTGATGTCTCCTCTAAGGTGGTGGCTGATATTGGTGCCTCAACCGGTGGCTTTACCGATTGCCTGCTTAAGCGCGGGGCATCTCGGGTCTATGCCATAGATGTGGGCTATGGTCAGCTAGACTACCGCTTGAGGCAGGACAAACGGGTAGTGGTTATGGAGCGGGTGAACGCCCGCTACCCTATCCCCCTGCCGGAAAAGGTGGACCTGGCGACTATTGACCTGTCCTTTATCTCAGTGGAGAAGGTGATACCCTCGGTAGCTCAACTGCTGAAAGGTGATGGCTATTTACTGGTGCTGCTCAAACCGCAGTTTGAGGCTAAGCGAAATGAGGTGGGTAAGGGGGGTATAGTCAAACAGCCTATCGTCCATGCCCGGGTTCTGGGGCGGTTTATTGTCTGGGTGGTTGACCACGGCTTCCGGCTGGGGGGACTGGTGGCTTCGCCTATCCTTGGCGCTTCTGGGAATAGGGAGTTTTTTGTCCTATTG
>CAZHLO010000135.1:0-3296 GCA_964533385.1 uncultured Dehalococcoidales bacterium
GGGATACCTCAATCACCTCATAGCCCTCATCAGTTACCCGCTCTACCCTTGCCTTGCCATCGGTGATGTCTATCTTCCTGGCCAGGGTTACACCGGGTAGCCCCAGTATCTCGGAAATGCCTGAGCCTACCTGTCCGGCATTCCAGTCAGAAGCCTCCCGGCCGCAGAAGATGATATCGTATTCGCCTATCTTCTTAATGGCCATGGCCAGGGCATAGGCAGTTGAGTAGCTATCACCCCCGTCAAAGGCTTCATCCTCAAGCAGGACGAGCTCATCAGCCCCCATAGCCAGCGGTTTTTTCACTATGTCTCGGCTCTGATTTGTGCCCAGGCTTATGGCCGTGATTTTGCCCCCTTTGGCATCCTTAATCTTGAGCGCTGCCTCAACACCATATTCAGCATAGGGGTCAATTACCGGCGATACACCTTGAGGCGGCACCACCTTGTTGGCGGAAGGGTCAATCTTGAAGCTGGATGGCGGTGCCTCGGGGTCAATCACTTGCTTGATGCAGACAATCATATTCATAATGCCTATTCCTCCTGCTTGCCTTCAGTAAAAAGTCCAATTGATTAATTTAGCATCAGGGTGATTATGTGTCAAGGTGAACCGGGGGCATAGCGTCGATGTCGATAATAATGCCTTCACAGTCAACGGCGACCTCAAGGATGTCCTCGGGGTGCTTTTTGATTATCTCTCTGCCCCCGATATCGCCTTTTAAGCGGGATAGCGGCGCTTTATATTTTATAGAGAAGATGAGTGGGTGCCCTCTTCTACCCTGGTAGGTGGGAATAGCAATGCCTTTATCATGATTTTGGAATTCCTCTATCAGCCGATTGATGGTGGGGCTGTCAACAAAGGGCTGGTCGCCGAGGGCAAGCATGACCGCCTGGGCTCGGTTATCAACCAGCTTTAGCCCGGCGGCTATGGATGTGCCCATCCCCTGACGGTAGATTGGATTTACGGTAATCTTGATAGGTCTGGTGGCTATTTTCCTTCTTATCTCTTCAGCTTTATGCCCCAGCACGACGATGACCTCGCCTACCCTGGAACTTAAGAGGTTATCAATGGTTTGTTCCAGTATGGTAGTGCCGCCCAGGGGCATCAGTTGTTTGAGCTTACCCATGCGTTTGGCTTCGCCGGCAGCGAGGAGTATTGCCGAGACCGTGGTAGAGCCAGCCTTCATTATCTAGCCGCCTTTTGTTGGCTGGTGGTGAGGCTCAAGTGTATTACCCGGTCTATGCCGCTTAAGTCGGGCACGACCTCTATTTCGCCGTCGGGGAAGAGGCTGTGCAGGAAGGTGGTTATCGCTTCCCGCTGTCCCTGTCCTATCTCCAGAAGCAAAGAGCCGTCGGCTGATAGCTTGCTACTCGCCTGGCGACATAGCTGGCGTATTCTTTGCATTCCGTCTGAGCCGCCATCAAGCGCCAGCCGCGGCTCGAACTTCATTCCAGCTAATTCCGATTTCTTGACATAAGGTAGATTGGCTATTATAAGGTCAAATGGCTCGAGGATGGGGTCGAGCATATCGCCGTGGAGGAGATGGACTCTATCTATCACCCTATGCTTCTGGCAGTTGAGGCGGGCGACCTCAAGGGCGGGGGTTGATATATCGGTGGCGTAAATTTTTACCTCGGGCAGCTCAAGCGCCAGGCTGATGGCAATAGCGCCACAGCCGGTGCCAATATCGGCTATGGTGGAGGGGGGGTGATTTTGAGCCAGCTTGAGAGCTATTTCTACAAGTAACTCACTTACGGGGCGGGGGATGAGGACGCGGGGGTCAACATAGAAATCTAGCCCGTAGAATTGGCGATGGCCGGTTATATAGGCTGTAGGCTCGCCATTCCGGCGGCGTTCCGCAAGCTGCCAGAGAGCTTCCTCTTGCTCGTGGCTTAATTCGTGGTCCAGGTCTAGATATAATTGGGTTCGGCTTATTTTTAAGGCATGCCTGAGCAGGAGCTCGCTCTCCAGAGGGGTGTCTTCAATATTGTTTTCAGCTAGAATGCCTCGGGCGCGAGTGAGAGCCTGCTTCAGGGTCACGCCAGTTGCCTCTCCAGCCGTTTTGCCTGGTCGCTGGTGACCAGGGCGTCAATGAGCTGGTCAAGCTCTCCGTCCAGGATTCGGGGAAGGTTACGCAGGGTTAGACCAATGCGGTGGTCGGAGATGCGGTCCTGGGGGAAGTTGTAGGTTCTTATCTTTTCGGCACGTTCGCCGGTGCCCACCTGCAGGCGGCGCTGTTTGGTGATTTCCTCTTCCTGCTTGCTCCGTTCTATGTCCAGGAGTCGGGCGCGGAGCACGGACATCGCCTTCATCCTGTTTCTTAGCTGTGAGCGTTCATCCTGGCAGGTGCTTACCATGCCGGTAGGCAGGTGGGTAATACGGACAGCAGTGGCTACCTTGTTGACATTTTGTCCCCCCGCCCCTCGGCTGTGGTAGAAGTCAATTTTAAGGTCGTCAGGGTTGATAGCTAACTCTACTTCGTCAACTTGGGGGAGAACAGCCACGGTAGCGGTTGAGGTGTGGATTCTGCCTGAGGATTCGGTGACGGGCACCCGTTGCACCCGATGCACCCCCCTCTCATACTTGAGGCGGCTGAAGGCGCCTTTACCTTTTATCTCAAATATAATTTCCTTAAAGCCGCCGACGCTGCTCTCGTTACTATCAATAATATCCACTTCCCAGCCTTTGGCTTGAGCATAGCGGGTATACATGCGGAAGAGGTCGGCGGCAAATAGACTGGCTTCATCGCCACCGGCTCCAGCCCGGATTTCCATAATGATGTCCCGGTCATCACTGGCGTCCTTGGGCAAGAGGGCGAGCTTTAGGTGGTCAAGCTGACGGTCTAGCTTTGCCTCCAGGTTTTCTATCTCCTGCTTGACCAAGGTGGTCATGTCTTCATCCAGCCCGCTGTCGAGCATTGCCCTGGTTTCCTCCAGCTGCTTGGCGGTTGCCTTGTATTCTCTATACCTGGTTACCAAGCTTTCAATACCAGCCTTCTCCTGAGCCAATGCCTGCAATTTCTTGAGGTCAGTGGCTACCTCAGGGTTAGCCATTTGCTGGTCTAGCTCTTGGTAACGGCGTTCTATTTGCTCTAATCTGTCCCACATAGTTTTATTCCTAGAAAAATTATAGCACAGGCATAAGTGGCGCTCAAATGAGCCGGATGCATTTTGAAATTTAAACGTGATATTATAGCAGCCAGGAGCTCGATTGGTGCATATGGACCATGATGAAAAGTATCGCCTTAATCAATAAGCGACTTTTAGCTCAACATATAACCCTTAACCGGACAATCGTC
>CAZHLO010000136.1:0-3290 GCA_964533385.1 uncultured Dehalococcoidales bacterium
GTAAAGCGCGAAGACGAGCTCATTGCTAAGGCGAAAGCCGGTAAGCTGGGGGAGAAAGAGACGCCGGTAAAAAAGCCGAACGTGAGAATGTTTAATGTCTACGTTGGCGATGAGGTCTATAGCGTCGGCGTGGAGGCAATTGGCGCGCCACTGCCACCGGCAGTAGTGACACCTCCACCGGCACCGGTGGCGCCACCAACGGAACCGGTGGAAGAAGTTGAAGAGGTCGAGGAAAAAGCACCACCGCCAGCCGTCAAAGCTGAAGAGACAGCGATTGTCGCCCCGATGCCCGGGATAATAATACGCTATGAGGTCAAAGTTGGCGATAAGGTCAAGGCTAACGATGTCGTCCTTATCCTGGAAGCAATGAAAATGGCTAACGCCATAACTACCCCGGTGGGGGGACGGGTTAAAGCCATAAATTTTGCCGCCGGCGATAAAGTAGCTAGAGACGATGTTCTGGCGGTAATCGGCTAGCCAATAAAGCAAGGCTCACGTGGGTAAAACATTAGCTGAGAGAATCCTGAGCCAAAAGTCGGGGAGTGATGCCCGAGCCGGAGACATTGTTATTGCCCAGGTAGACCTGGTCTTTGCCCAGGATACTACGGGGCCACTGACGATAAGGCAATTTCAAGCCGGTAATTTAAAGCGCCTGGCCGACCCCAAAAAGACCGTTTTGTTCCTTGACCACGCCGCCCCCAGCCCCAACCAAGAGATAGCAAATGACCATCGGCTATTACGCCAGTTTGCCCAGGAAATGGGCTGCCTTATCTATGATGTCGGCGGTGGTGTCTGCCATCAGATTGTGGTTGAATCTCTGGCTAAGCCGGGGGATGTAATCGTCGGGGCTGATTCCCATACCGTAACCGCCGGCGGCCTGGGGGCTTTTGCCACCGGTATGGGCTCCTCGGATGTGGCAGTTGTCTTTGGTCTGGGTAAGACCTGGTTCCGGGTGCCGGAAAGCGTCAAGATAGTGCTCTCGGGGAAGCTACTTCAGGGTGTTGGGGCTAAAGACCTTGTTCTGCACTTAATTGGGACTATCGGCGCTGATGGCGCCACATATAAAGCGCTGGAGTTCGGCGGTGAGAGGCTGGCTAAGATGAGTATGTCAGACCGATTTACCATCGCCAACATGGCGGTGGAGGCGGGGGCTAAGGTTGGGCTTTTCCCCGCCGATAATACCACCCGGGATTATCTGAAGTCGCAGGGGCGGGGCGACCATTACCAGCCACTGTCTGCCGATGATGACGCCAGTTATGAAAAAACTATCAATATTGATTTGGCTTCCCTTGAGCCGATGGTAGCCAAGCCACGTAGTGTAGATAATGTGGTTGCGGCAAGAGAGCTTAAGGGGACTAAAATCCAGCAGGTATTTATCGGCACCTGCACCAACGGACGGCTGGAGGATATAGCGAGTGCCGTCGGTATCTTAAAAGGGAAGAAGCGCCACCCCGAGACCAGACTTATAGTTGCTCCGGCTTCACCGCAGGTCTTGCTGGCGGCTATCAGGGAGGGATATATCCAGACCCTGGTTGAAGCTGGGGCTATTATCCTGCCGCCGGGGTGTGGGGCTTGCCTCGGTCTGCACCAGGGGGTGCTAGCTAGTGGTGAATCCTGCCTGTCCACATCTAACCGAAATTTCAAAGGTCGGATGGGCAGCCCGGAAGCCTTCATCTATCTGGGCAGCCCGGCAACGGCGGCGGCTACGGCACTAACCGGTGAAATCACCGACCCCAGAGAGGTGGTGTAGATGCTTAAGGGAAGAGCTTTTAAATTCGGCGATAATATCACCACCGACCATATCATACCGGGGTGCTATGCTCACCTCAGGAGCAACCTGCCGGAGCTGGCCAAACACGCCCTGGAAGATGCCGACCGTGCCTTCGTCTCCAGGGTAAAGAAGGGGGACTTCATCGTTGCCGGTAGCAATTTTGGGCTTGGCTCCAGCCGGGAGCACGCCCCACTGGTGATAAAGATGGCGGGCATAAACGCTATACTGGCTAAGTCAGTCGCCCGAATATTTTTCAGAAATGCTATCAATCTGGGACTGCCGGTGTTAATATGTGATACCGATAAAATTGAAGACGGTGATAAGCTTGAGGTAGACCTGAAAAAGGGTGTGGTAAAAGACATAACTAACGGTAACCGTCTCACCTTTGGTAAAATTCCTAAGATAATGCTGCGTATCCTTAACCAAGGGGGACTTGTCCCTTATATCCAGAAGTACGGAGATTTTAAGCTATAATATAATTGAGAGTTTTTAACAACCTATCCCCCTGACCCCCTTCCCTTATCAAGGGAAGGGGGGTGAAAGTAAGAGAGGGGGTTTCGCTCCCTCTCTAAAATCTCTTCCCCCTCTCCTTGACAAGGAGAGGGGGATTAAGGGGGTGAGGTTAAAAGGATAAAATGACAACCTATAATATTACCCTTATTCCGGGCGATGGCGTCGGGCCTGAAGTTATTGAAGCCGTGAGGCGGGTGCTGGAAGCCAGCGGCATTGACTTCAAGTGGGAGATGGTCTATGCCGGCGCCGATGCCGAGAAGAAGTTCGGCACTGTGCTTCCTGATGCCACCCTTAAATCTATCAGGAAAAACAGGGTCGCCCTCAAGGGGCCAGTTACCACGCCGGTAGGCGCCGGGTTTAGAAGCGTTAATGTTGCCTTGCGCCAGAAGTTAGACCTCTACGCCTGCCTCCGCCCATGCAAGATTTATCCCGGAGCGCCGACAATATTTACCGATGTTGATATTGTGGTGATAAGGGAGAACACCGAAGACCTTTATTCGGGTATTGAGTTTGAGGAGGGAAAAGCGGAGACATCAAAGTTGCGAGAGCTGGTCGCCAAGACAACCGGGAATGAAGTCAGGGAAGACTCCGGCTTCAGTCTGAAGGTGATTTCTGAGACCGCCAGCCGCAGAATTGTCAGATTTGCCTTTGAATATGCCCGGGCTTACCACCGAAAAAAGGTAACCGCCGTGCACAAAGCCAATATCCTGAAATTCTCCGACGGGCTGTTTCTGGCGAGCGCCAGAGAGGTGGCTAAGGATTACCCTGATATTGAATTTGAGGACAGAATCGTTGACAACATGACCATGCAGCTGGTGCGCAAGCCCCAGCAGTTTGATGTGCTGGTCCTGCCCAATCTCTACGGCGATATTGTCTCCGACCTCTGTGCCGGGCTGGTGGGGGGATTAGGTCTGGCACCAAGCGCCAACCTGGGAGATGACGCCGCTATCTTTGAGCCGACCCACGGCAGCGCCCCTAAATATACCGGGCAGAATAAGGTCAACCC
>CAZHLO010000137.1:0-3271 GCA_964533385.1 uncultured Dehalococcoidales bacterium
TGTATCCCCCTCTCCTTGTCAAGGAGAGGGGGAAGAGATTTTAGAGAGGGGGCTTCGCCCCCTCTCTTTCTTTCACTCCCCCCTATCAAACTGGCGTTGTTCCAAGAATCTTCTTATCTGCTCTGCCTTCTCCGTCCTGCCCAGCTTGTAGTATGCCTCAGACTCATACTCCAATGAGAAAACAAGAATGGATAATCCGTCATAGTTGATAAAGTACGTTTTACTGCGTATATCAATCGGGTCTTCCCAACCTCCATCAGGAAGACGCTTTTGAATATCTCCCATAATCTCAACTTTGACGCCCTCAATATTAAGTTCCCCGAAATGGGAACGGATTTTCTCCGCAGAGGAGAACTCCACATTTCGAACCACGTATTGCGAGAACCGACGTTCAATCTCATAGGCGCCTGTTTTGTCGGTTTGAATGTCAATATCATGCACATCTACATCCATACCCTGGAGGGCAAAGCCGAGACTACCCGTTACCGCCCAGTTCACCTCGTCAATAGGCAAATGTTTGTGAAGCTGGTGCAGAACTCTGGTAAAACGCGAGTCAATCATTACTTCACCACGAAATTTACCAGCCTGCCGGGGACATATATTGTCTTAATAATCTTCTTGCCCCCAATATGAGCTTTAACCTTTTGTCTTGCCAGCACTATCTGCTTGGCTTCAGCTTCGGTGATAGACGCCGGCACCGTAATCCGGTCGCGCAGCTTGCCATTGACCTGGACCACCAGAGTAATCTCTTCTTCCTTAGCCAGCGCCTCATTCCACTTCGGCCAGCTCTGATTATGGATGCTGTACTGGTGACCGGTCTGCTGCCACAATTCCTCAGCTATATGGGGACAAGCTGGAGCTAGGAGCAAGAGTAATATATCTGAAGCCTCCTTCCAGTCTAAAAGGCCGACCACCCCTTCTTCTTTGACCCTAGTCAGGTAGTTGGTGAACTCCATAAGCGCCGCAAGCATGGTATTAAAACGGAGTCTCTCTATGTCCTCGGTAACCTTCTTGATGGTCTGATGGGTCAGGCGGGATAAATCCCGCTCTGCTTTCTCCCTGAGAGGAGGGCTGACCTTTCCACCCCCACCATATCCGCCGGTCAGCAGGTTCCACACCCGGTTAAGCCAGCGGCTGACACCGCTAATGCCACTGTCATTCCACTCGCCACCCTGCTCCCAGGGGCCGATGAACATCAGATAGGCACGTACCGTATCCGCACCCAGCTCAGAAACATACTCATCGGGGGTAATTACATTACCCCGAGATTTGCTCATCTTTTGCCTTTCGGCAATGATAACGCCCTGGTTGAAGAGTCGGGTAAAGGGCTCGCCAAAACTAACCAGCCCCATATCCCGCAGTGCCTTGATGAAGAAGCGGGCATAGAATAGGTGCATAACAGCATGCTCCGCACCGCCGGTATAAAGGTCTACCGGCAGCCAGTATTTCACCTTCTTAGCATCAAATGGAGCCTTTTCATAGTGGGGGCTACAATAGCGCAAGAAGTACCAGTTGGAACACATAAAGGTATCCATGGTGTCAATCTCACGC
This sequence comes from uncultured Dehalococcoidales bacterium, assembly GCA_964533385.1. GTDB lineage: Bacteria > Chloroflexota > Dehalococcoidia > Dehalococcoidales > BS750m-G39 > CAZHLO01. Next base: position 1,552 of record CAZHLO010000137.1, read on the forward strand.
CTGGCGGGAGCGGCACAGCGCGGACAGGTAGTATTGACGAACTTTTTGTTGTACTTGAGGGGGGACTCGCCGGTGGGCTTAAACTCAGCGTCCTCGGGTAGTAATACCGGCAGGTCTTTCTCGGGGACGGGGACAATGCCACATTTATCACAATAAATCATAGGGATGGGCGCCCCCCAGTAGCGCTGACGGGAGATAAGCCAGTCGCGGAGTTTATAACTTACCGTCCGCTTCCCCCAGCCCTTCTCCTCCAGAAAATCAGAGACAGCCTCAATACCCTGCCGATTTCCACTAAACTGCCCTGAGTGAATCATGGCACCATACTCGGTATGGAATAACACATCACGATAAAACTCCAGCCCCCACAGCATCTCCATGACCGTACGCTTATCACGCACGTTTGGCTCCAGCTCTTTACAGCGTGCCAGTATCTTCCCGTCCGCTTCGATTGAATCTAGCGACATTATCTGGACACCATTCTTTTCACCGAATATGAAGAGCCAGCGTGTACCAACAATTTCGTTCCAACTACCCGGTAAAAGATGGGTTTTAACCAGCTCAACATAGCGGTCTATTTGTTCTTCACCCTGTAGCGTTATATAAAAGCCGCCATTTTCGGCGTCGACATAAGCAATACCCAGCCTCTTAAGCTCTTCTTCAAAACCCGCTCGCATCGTAGCCGCCAAAGCATAACTCTTAGCTATTTCGTCAGTACGGTCTATCACCGGAATAATGGGCAGGCCGTATTTAAGAGCGAAGGCGAAATCTCTTTCATCGTGGGCTGGCACCGCCATGACCGCCCCAGTGCCATAGCTTAGGAGCACATAGTCAGCAATCCAGATTGGCACCTTTTCTCCGTTGAGCCGGTTTACAGCATAAGCGCCGATAAAGACACCGTCCTTTTCTTTTTCCGTGGAGAGCCTTTCTATCTCGCTCTGCCGCCTTGATTTCTCAATATAAGCCTCAACTTCGGCTTTCTTATCGGGTGTGGTTAATTTAGCCACCAGCGGGTGCTCCGGCGCCAGGACCATAAAGGTAACGCCAAATACAGTATCGGGGCGGGTGGTAAAGACCCTGATTTCCTTTTCACTAACGCCGGGATAGTCAAGGGCGAAGGAAATCTCGGTGCCGACGCTCTTGCCCACCCAGTTTCTCTGCATCGTCTTTATCCGCTCGGGCCAGTCAATGCCGTTATGCTCCATAAGCTCGTCGGCATATTTGGTGATGCGGAAGAACCACTGCTCCAGGTCCCGGCAGCTGACTGCCGCCCCGCAGCGTTCACAGAAGCCATCTACCACCTGCTCATTAGCCAGCACGGTCTGGCAGTGGGGACACCAGTTGACCTGAGCCTTCCCCCGATACGCCAGGCCATTCTCATATAATTTCAGGAAGAACCACTGCGTCCATTTGTAATATTCGGGCAGGCAGGTGATGACCTCCCGGCTCCAGTCGTAGATGGCGCCTATGCTCTTGAGCTGACGGCGCATATTGTCTATATTCTGCATCGTCCAGGTGTAAGGGTGAATGCCCTGCTTGATTGCTGCATTCTCAGCGGGAAGACCAAAAGCATCAAAACCCATGGGGTGGAGGACATTATAGCCCTGCATCCGCTTAAATCGGGCACGGACATCAGGCGGAACATAATTGTACCAGTGTCCAACGTGGAGGTCGCCCTGTCTCTTATACACATCTGACGCTGCCGACGAATAGAGAGGTGTAG
>CAZHLO010000138.1:0-1362 GCA_964533385.1 uncultured Dehalococcoidales bacterium
AAAGGAACGGAGTCGCCCTGGATACCGAGATGCTGAGGGAGATGTCGCACCGCCTGGGCGAACAGCTACTGAAGCTGGAGGCAGAGATATATAATAGTGTTGGGCACCAGTTCAATATAAACTCGCCGCAACAACTGAGTACCGTCCTCTTTGAGGAGCTGAGACTAGCGCCAGCCCGCAAGACCAAGGGTGGCTATTCCACCGGGGCAGCCGTACTGGAGGAACTCCTCGGCATCCACCCGATAATAGAATTCATCCTTGACTACCGCCAGCTGAGCAAAATCAAGTCAACCTATATTGATGCCCTGCCCAGCCTGATTAACCCCAAAACCAGGCGGGTGCACACTAGCTTTAATCAGACGCGTACTGCTACCGGTCGACTCTCCTCCAGCGAGCCAAACCTACAAAATATCCCCGCCCGCGGCGAGCTGGGGAAAGAGGTGAGGCAAGCGTTTATTTCGGCAGCAGGGTCATACCTATTAGCTGCCGACTACTCTCAGATTGACCTTCGTTGCCTGGCTCACCTCTCCCAAGACAAAAGCCTGCTTGATGCCTTCCGCCGCGATGAGGATATTCATAGCGCCACTGCCGCCCAGGTCTTCGGCGTTAAACCATCAGAGGTAACCCCAGATATGCGCCGGGTGGCAAAAACGGTCAATTTCGGCGTCATCTATGGCATGAGCGACTACGGCCTGGAGCAGGCGACTGGGCTATCACGGGAAGAAGCCACCCAGTTCATTGCCGCCTACTTTGAAAAATACCCCGGGGTCAAGCAATACCTTGAGTCTACCAAAGAACAGGCAAGGAAAAAAGGCTATGTTCAGACCATACTCGGCAGAAGGCGCTCTATCCCCGAAATCAACTCATCTAACCGACAGGTGAGGGAAGCCGCGGAAAGAATGGCGATAAACATGCCAGTGCAGGGCACCTCCGCCGATATCATCAAGGTGGCAATGATTAATCTGGACGGGGAGATGGAGAAACGCCAGTTAAAGAGCAAGATGCTGCTCCAGGTGCATGATGAACTCATCTTTGAGGTGCCCCAGGCTGAAGTGGAAGAGATGCGCCAACTGGTGCCTGAAATAATGTCCAAGGCTTTAACGCTTAGCATCCCTCTAAAAGTGGCCATTAAGGTGGGCAAAAACTGGGGTGAGATGGAATAAATGTGGACAACCTATCCCCCTGACCCCCTTCCCTTACAAGGGAAGGGGGAGTGTAAGTAAGAGAGGGGGCTTTGCCCCCTCTCTAAAAACTCTCTTCCCCCTCTCCAAGAGATGGAGAGGGGGATAGCGGGTCCCCTGAAAAACCGAAGATTTTTCAGGGTGCATAAAGGGGGTGAGGTTGATAAAAACTCTCTTAATT
>CAZHLO010000138.1:1372-3245 GCA_964533385.1 uncultured Dehalococcoidales bacterium
TCTTAATTAAGTTATAACGGTGGGCAAGTATGATTGTTTTTAAGGAAAAATTCCTATGTCGTTAAGTATGCGAAGAGCGGAACAAAAGGATATTGATGCCCTCTGTGCCTTGATGGGAGAAATGAGCGGTAACACCATTTCTCCAGAACAGATGCTGAACAGGTTGCAACTAGTGGAAGAAAGTAAAATAGATTCATTATTCGTGTGTGAAAAAGACAGTCAGATAGTGGGACTGCTCGGGTTTAGGATACGTGAAAATCTTGAAGAGGTGAGTAGATTTGGCGAGGTATCGGAGATTGTCGTGAATCATGATAGCCGGCGTCAAGGCGTTGGCCGCTTTATGATGAACTATGCCGAAAAGCTGGCTAAGGAACTCGGATGCAAAGGAATGTGGCTGGTCAGCGGTTTCGCCAGAGAGAAAGAAGCCCATACATTCTACAAGCGGCTCGGATATCAAACTACAGGTTACCGCTTTGTTAAGCCTTTTCGCTAAAGTTATGATGAAAAATGCCTGAGCTTCCTGAAGTAGAGACGATAAAGAACGAGCTGGCTCCCCACATCATCGGTCATCGCGTCACTGGCGTTACCCTCTTTGATGAGAAGATAGTGCGCCAGCCCTCAGTGACAGAATTTTGTTCCCGCCTCATCGGGCAAAGGATAACTAATGTTAGCCGACGGGGTAAGTACCTCATCTTCAGCCTGAGCAACGGACACTCGCTAATCATTCACCTCAAGATGACCGGCTCGCTATGGCTAAAACCGCCCGATAGATTTGCCAGGGCTATAATCCACCTGGACGGAGGTATAAAAATCTACTTCCGTGACCCGCGCAAGTTTGGGGCAATGTGGCTGGTGAAAGATAAAAATATCGTTGTTGATAAACTCGGCCCCGAGCCACTGGCAGCTGACTTTACCCCCGAAATTCTGACTCAGCGCCTGAGCAAGCACACGGCGCCAATAAAGGCTCTCCTCTGCGACCAGGGTTTAGTTGTCGGCATCGGCAACATGTATGCCGACGAAGCCCTGTTTCTGGCTAAAATCCACCCGCTGAGGTCGGGAAAAAGTCTGTCTCAACAGGAAATTAAGCGTCTTCACCACGCAATTCAGCGGGTTTTACTGGCCGCCATCAAAAATAAGGGAGCCAGCGTGGATACCTATTTTCGCCCTGATGGGCAAATAGGCACCGCCCACTTTGAGTTCAAGGTTGCCCATCGGGGTGGGGAATCCTGTCCTGTCTGCGGCACGCTACTTGAGCGTATACCAGTCCGAAATCGCGGCAGCTACTTCTGTCCCAATTGCCAGCCCCTCAAATTATCCCCTGCCTCTTGAGCTCGGCTAGCTTACTCCGGCTCATCCCCAGCAATTCGCTATAGACATAGTCGTTGTCCTGCCCCAAAACCGGGGCTGCCCGATTATATTTAGCTGGGGTATCGGAGAGCTTTATGGGCACGGCGTCAGATACAGTCTTGCCCAGTTGGGGGTGGTCAAGCTCAATGAAGAAGCCTCGCTCTTTTAGCTGGGGGTCCTGAGCTAAATCGCGGGCAGACTGCACCACGCCAGCGGCTACCCCTTCTTTTTGAAGTAAAGCCATTACCTCCTCAGGAGTATGCTCCTTCGTCCAATCTTCAATCAGACTGTCCAGCCTGGCTTTATCCTTCAGACGCCCACTAAAAGTGGCGAACCTTTTAGCCTCAGCCCAGGGTTGGTTACCTAAAGCCCGCTTAAATCCCTGCCATTCTTCATCGGTGAAGACGGCAATAGCACACCAACGGTCTTCACCCCGGCAACGATAGACGCCGTGAGGCGCCGCCTGAGCCTCTCTGCCAGGAACAAGGGCATCACCCAGTAAGCTTGCCATCGCCTCCACCTGGGA
>CAZHLO010000139.1:0-3218 GCA_964533385.1 uncultured Dehalococcoidales bacterium
AAGGGACTACAACTAACAACGCCCTTTGCCGTCTGTTTTCTAACTGCAATTTCAAAATTCCCATTAAACTATTATCACCTATCCTTTCGTTTACGAAGAAGCTTATTCCTCATCAGTGTATTGGGCGGGAGTTTGGCGGATTTTCACCTCACCCCACATCCCTATTCTATCACCCTGAATGATTACCACGCCACTCAGCCCATCAACACCGCGGGCAAATTCAATCCCTTTGAGGATATCTTCGGGCTGGACAATCAGGTTACCGATGGCGGTAGCGGCAGCATCAGCCAGAGCGGTTGATTTGGAAAGCACTATCACGGCATCAGCCTTACCAAAGCTCAGGGAGTGCCCCACTGTCCCGGAAGAGGTGCAGATGCCCATCGGTGTATCCTGCCCCTTTATTTCCAGCCCAATCTTGCCCGTTAAGGGCGATTTCCCGGCATAAATCCCTATCAGTCTTTCCCCGAAACTCTTCAGATAGATATCGCCTCCATTTTCTACAATAATCTCCGGGGAAGAGTCAAGGAGCTGGCTGCCGACAAACTCAGCTATAGCCCCGGCCACTGCTGCCATAGGCCCAACTCCCACCTTCCTTGCCGATTCTGCCATCTCGGTTACAATGCGCGGGGCATCATCTCCGGTGGCGACCGGTTCCAGGGAGGTGAGAAATGCTGGATGCCGTTCAATGTACCTTTCCAGCAGGTCACGATATTTAACTACCAGCTTGAGGGCTTTCCGCTTCAGGTTAGCCCGGGCGCGGATATATAAGTCGGTCTCCTTGACCACTACATTGAAGGAAACCAGGTCATTACCCTTAACCCAGTGGCGGTAGGTTCTCGGCTGATACATGGGCTAGAAATGTACCTCCATAGCTCGTGGTGGGCAAGCTAGGATGCACAGTCCGCAGGCGATACATTTTTCGTCCTTGAAGGCGACCAATCTAGTTTTGGGGTCAAGCTCGAAGACACCGGAGGGGCAAATGGTGATGCAGGCACCACAATGGGTGCACCTTTCCTCATTGCGGGTAAAATCCTGGCTGAGCGATTGTATTCTCACCCCAGCTTCAGTCAGATACCGGATACCTTTATCATAATCTTTTTGTTCCCCGCTCAATTCCAGTACTAGTAGCCCTTCTTCTTCCGGCGTAACCAGAGCTTTTAGGATATTGAATTCAAGGTCGTAGTCCTTAGCCAGCCGGCAGACTATGGGACGCTCCACAATTCGCTTGGGAAAATGCAGGACTATTCTTTTAGAAACAGCCATTTTATCCCTCCTTTCCTCTTATTCCAAGGGGCGTTCTTTGAGCGGCTTAAATGTTATGCCTGATTCTATGCCAGGTAGAGGCGCCACCGGCTCAGTTAGCAGGAATTTACCCGACTGTATCCATCCCTTTAGAATATTGGCAATCTCAACCGCCCGGGGATAGCTGGACAAAGAAGCAGTAGGTACATCTTTGCCCTTAAGCTTTATCTTGCCACTCTTAAGCTCGGCGTAACTGATCTCACCCAGGATATCCGGTTTCATATTTGGATAGGCGTCAGAATAATCAACAACGGCGGCAAAGATCTCGGCGTCAGTCACGGTAGTATAGCGTAGGATTTCTTCTGAGAGTATCGGGATAGGCACGCCAATCCCAACTGTTATAGTGGTGCCATAGCCAAGCATACTTGTTCCCACCAGCCATCTCGGGCTCATTTGCTTTAAATCGCCGATAACACAAAGTGTTCCGGCTCCCCTCTTAGGGACTCCCTTTTCCGTGCGGAGTACATCTGGGTTGTGCTGGGTGCCCTGCCAGGCGACAAAGCCAATCCCACCCCCAAGGAATAGCTTGGTGCCGATGCCGATTGTCTTGTAGTAGGGGTCATTAAGTAGGGGTGAGAGTTGACCGGCACTGCAATAATTAACATTACCCAGATTTGCTCGTAGCACGCCCATATAGGTGTAGATTGTTTTGTCTGAGGTGTTTGCCGCCACATTATAATTCTGGTAGGCATTCCTGATATTAAATAGTACCGCCTCATTGACGTCTTTTATATTAATCCAGGTCTCTAATTTTTTCCTTGGGTAGCAGTCAGTTCCGTAAGCGGTTGCCACCAGCCTGATGTCTTTCCCGGCAACAAGTTCCTCAACCACATGCCCACCGCCGTAGTTAAATTCCCCAGGATAAATTTTATTTCTAGGATCATCATCGGGAAGGGCAGTGGCACCGATAAATATATCTACCGCCGCCAGACCAGCATAGACAGGCACGTCATTAAGATAGGTTTTGCCACCACCCAGTTTTATGCGTGGCTTGGAGTGTCCAATATTAAGGTAGGCACCAGATGAACACATAGGACCGAAGGTGCCGGTGGTAACCACATCCACTTCCTGGGCTGCCTTCTTGATGCCCTTCTCTTTAGCCAGGTCTATTATCTCCTCAGCGGTAACCACCACCGCCTTACCCTGTTTTATCTTCTCGTTTATCTCTTCAATTGTCTTGGCCATATCGAGACCTCCTAGATATTAATATTTACACTCTACGCTGTCAAACTAGGGCTTGGCGTGTAAAAACAGAAAGCCCAAGAAGTCTAGCGTTCTTGGGCTTGGTTAGCTCTGTTATCAGTCTGGGAAGTTAGGTTGGCATGATCCCCGAACTGGCGGCACGCCAAGCCCAGGGCATCATCATTCGAAGAGCCCCTGTATTGAAACTAAGCTGTCCCTTCCAGTTCGGCACTGCTTATCTCCTCATGTCTGGATTATTGCCATTGTATAGTATTCATATCCTCATGTCAAATCGTGTAAACCTAGTCCTTGGCATCCCAGATAAAGAGCGATGTCACCACCGATACCGCCGTCACCGCGATAGCGGAAAAGGTAAACATTGTGTTAAAGGTATACTTCTCGATGAGCCCTCCCATGATGGGGGCGAATATCGCGCCCGTATACTGCATCGTGAAATAGTAAACTCCATAAATCGTCGAACGGTACTTGGCCGGTGTCTGTCCCATGATAAAGACCTCGGTTACCGGCATCCGTATCGCCATGTTCAGGCCCATGACAAAAAGTATCACGTAAAGACCGAATCCCATGGTGGCAGACTTTAAGGCGAAGATAATCAAGCCGCTGATAATGCTGGTGGTGATAATCACCTTCACCGTCCCGATGCGGTCGGAAATCCACCCCCCCAGAATCGTCCCCCCGAAGACCCCTGGCAGGAACATGATGGACATTAACAT
>CAZHLO010000140.1:0-3213 GCA_964533385.1 uncultured Dehalococcoidales bacterium
TACACCTCTCTATTCGTCGGCAGCGTCAGATGTGTATAAGAGACAGGGGTAGGAAGAAGAAAGCCCGCTATAAATCCCTCATTAAAATATAGACCTGGGTCTTATGAGTGTAGTATAATTAAATACAGGGAGTGATAATGTCGTTGCCGAAGAAAAGAAAACAAACAACCTCGGCTAGCAGTATGGAAGCCGAGGTTTTTTCTTCATCGGCGTCGGTAGCGGAAATGGAGGTTATAGCCAAAAGGCTGCGCCGCCACATCATCACTATGATAGGGAAGGCTGGTAGTGGACACCCCGGTGGCTCCCTTTCCTCGGTGGAGATTTTGACCGCCCTTTATTTCAAGGTGCTAAGACATAAGCCCTTGGACCCTAACTGGCCGGATAGGGATAGGTTCATCCTGAGCAAGGGGCATGCTGCTCCTGTCCTCTATGCCACCCTGGCTGAGTGCGGCTACTTGCCGGTAGATGAGCTACTTACGCTGCGTCAAATGGATAGTCGCCTTCAGGGTCACACCGATAGAACACTTACCCCCGGCGTGGAGATGTCAGCTGGGGCTCTGGGACAGGGGTTGTCCTTCGCCATTGGCGTGGCTTTAGCTGGTCGGCTTAACTCTCAGGATTATCGGGTATATGTTCTGCTGGGGGATGGGGAGTGTGATGAGGGGCAGGTGTGGGAGGGGGCTATGTCAACCGCCCACTTCAAGGTGGATAACCTGGTGGCGATAGTGGACAACAATGGTCAGCAAATAGGCGGTTGGAACCGTGATGTGATGAACCTTGACCCCTTCCCGGCAAAGTGGCAGGCCTTCGGCTGGAAGGTTATTGAGGTTGATGGTCATATTATTCCCCAGCTTACTCAAGCCTTTGACCGGGCAAAAAAAATCAAGGGGCAGCCAACGGTCATCATTGCCCATACCATAAAAGGCAAAGGCGTCAGCTTTATGGAGAATAACCCTGATTTTCACGGCAAAGCGCCCAATGCCATTGAGGTGGAGATAGCCCTAAAGGAGCTGGAGTAGGGATGGCTCAAGAGATTTCTCTGAGAGAGACTTACGGCCAAACTCTGGTCGAGCTGGGAATGGAAAACCCAGACATTGTGGCGCTGGATGCTGACCTCTGCCGCTCGACCATGACCAGGTTTTTTGCCCTCAAGTTCCCAGAGCGTTTCTTTGACTGTGGCGTTGCCGAGCAGAATATGGTAGGCATTGCTGCCGGGCTGGCGGCTTCGGGCAAGATACCCTTTGCCAGCACCTTTGCCGTCTTTGCCCCCGGGCGCTGCTTTGACCAGATTCGTATGTCTATCGCTCAGCCCCAGCTTAATGTTAAACTGGTAACAACCCACGGTGGTATCAGTGTTGGCGAGGATGGCACCTCACACCAGTCTATTGAAGACCTGTCGCTGATTTGTTCCCTGCCCGGCTTCACTGTTATCGTTCCTGCCGATGCTATTGAGACCGCCCAGGCGGTAAGGGTGGCGGCCGCCCACTTCGGGCCATTTTACATCAGGCTGTGCCGTCCCAAAATTCCGCTGGTCTATGCCGAGGACTACCGCTTTAACCTGGGGAAGGCGGTAACCATGAGGCAGGGGAGAGATGCCACCATAATAGCTATCGGCTTGATGGTAAAAGCGGCGCTGGAGGCGGCTCAAAATTTGGTGCGGGATGGCATATACTGCCGGGTGCTAAATATGTCCACCCTCAAGCCCATTGATGAAGAGGCAATTATTAAGGCTGCCGCTGAGACCGGGGCTATTGTTACCGCTGAAGAGCACCTGGAGCATGGTGGCCTGGGCAGCGTGGTGGCTCAGGTAGTAACCAGCCACCAGCCGGTGCCGATGGAGTTGGTGGCTATCAAAGATACCTATGCCAGGTCAGGTAAACCGGATGAACTTCTAGAGAGGTATGGCCTCACCGCTAGGGACATTGAGCGGGGTGTAAGGTCAGCGATAAAAAGGAAGTGACTAAGCCCTGCCGGTTCCCGAGGTCTCAGCCACTCGCCTTGTCCTCAAGAAGTGGGTAAAGCCCACCAGACAGGGCAGAGCTATACTGTAAGCGATGAGTGCCCCGGAAAACTCCAGTAACCAGCAGACCAATGGCAGCGGGACAAATATAAAGGGAGCAGCTTTAGTTGTATCCCGGAAGATGAAGTGAGCGGCTATTGCCGGTCCAGCCAGGATTAGCATTGGCAGAGTTAATAAGGTGAGCAGCACACCAATGGTAGTTGCCTCCCCCCGACCTCCCCTGAAGCCGAGAAACACCGGCCAGTTATGACCGACGACGACAGCGGTTCCGGTAAGCAGGACAGCTACTAAGGACAGATTGGCTGCCTGGGCGATAATAATAGCCGCCGCCCCCTTGGCGGCATCAATAATACCAACCGCCACCCCCGCCTTGGGTCCAAGCTGGCGGAAGGTATTGGCGGCACCCATATTCCCATCCCCAATCTGCCGGATGTCAACGCCCTTAAGCAAGCGCCCGACAATATAGGCGGTGGGGATACAGCCCAGAAAGTAACCTAATGCTACTATCAGCCAGGGCATATTCACTCTCGTACTAGGATAATTGTAATTCCGTGTACAGTTTTTAACTCATCATTCTGGAATAAGTGGCTCTCTTCTAAGCTTCTCACACGGCCAGTTTTTACACTGACTACAATGTTTTATGCCGTTCTTTTTAGCACAGCTTATCAGTGCCACTACCCACCGTGCTTGCTCGCTTAAAAATTGTTCAATTCCAATCTCGCTTATTTTGTTTAAATTATTGACAACTTCATCGTGCCATTCTGGGGTGTTGAAAAACGCATCTATTTTCTCGCATGGTAAATCTTTACATTCAGCGCAAACGCGATATTTTCTTTCTACAACACAACATTCATAGATGTTACAAATTTTGCTGTATTTAAGGCAAAGCCCATCTCTTGATATACAACCACCGCATCTTCCATCCTGAAAACCAAGGCATTCTCCACAATACAAGCCACAAGGAGCAATTAAGTTCTCATTCAGTAAATTTCTCTCCAATTATCCTTACCACGGCTTGACATGTTTAGCCCAAGTATTTTGGATATGGTGCCGGGAGTGGGACTCGAACCCACAAGGATAACTCCGGCGGATTTTAAGTCCGCTGCGTCTGCCAATTCCGCCACCCCGGCATTAAAACTGGAGGCGACGACCGGATTCGAACCGGTGAATAGGGGTTTTGCAGACCCCCGCCT
>CAZHLO010000141.1:0-3207 GCA_964533385.1 uncultured Dehalococcoidales bacterium
ATAGCCTTATCGGGCAAGTAACGGTCGGAAATATAGCGCTGGCTGAGTCGAGCCGCCGCCACCAGAGCGGCATCACTAATCTTAATCTTATGGTGTGCCTCATACCTGGGGCGCAGCCCCTTGAGTATCTCAATGGTAGCCGCAACGCTGGGCTCAGCGATGAACACCGGCTGGAGGCGTCGCTCCAGCGCCCTATCCTTCTCAACGAACCGACGGTATTCGTCGAGGGTGGTAGCACCAATACACTGCAACTCGCCGTGAGCCAGGGCTGGTTTGAGCATGTTGCTGGCGTCAATGGCGCCTTCGGCGGCACCAGCCCCAACCACGGTATGGATTTCGTCAATGAAGAGGATAATTTCGCCCTGTGACTGGCGTATCTCATCCATCACCGCTTTGAGCCGCTCCTCAAACTCGCCGCGGAACTTGCTTCCGGCCACCAGCGCCCCCATATCCAGGGCTATTACCTTGCGCCCTTTGAGCGAATCGGGGACATCGTCAGCGACAATCTTTTGCGCCAGCCCTTCAGCAATAGCCGTTTTGCCCACCCCGGCATCGCCAACAATCACCGGGTTATTCTTGGTGCGCCGGGTAAGTATCTGCATTACCCGCTTAATCTCATCCTCCCGACCGATAACCGGGTCAAGCTTGCCCTGGCGTGCCATCTCAGTCAGGTCACGACCGTACTTCTCCAGAGAGCGGTATTTGCTCTCCGCCCTAGCATCGGTAACGCGGTGCCCGCCACGTAGCTTCTGCAGTGCCTGCAGTACCTTCTCCCGGTCAACGCCAAAGCCCTTGAGGATTCTGGCTGCCTCACCCTTTTCGTCTTCAACCATAGCCAGCAGCAGGTGTTCGGTGCTGATGAACTCGTCCTTAAAGTCGTCTGCCCTGTCACCGGCTGTCTTCAACAGTTGAGCAATACGAGGAGTAGCATAAATCTGCGTCGTCTCATAGGTAACCTTGGGTGTTTTCTGCAAAGCAGCTTCCACCTGGTCTCGCACTGCGTCCACCCTGGCGCCAAGTTCGGTTAAGATTTTCCCCACCAGCCCCCCCTCCTGTACCAAGAGGGCTAACAGAATATGCTCTACATCCCATTGGCTATGTTTGAACTGCATAGCTATTTGCTGGGAGGCAGCTAGTGCCTCCTGCGCTTGTTCAGTAAATCTCTCCTGTTTCATAACTCACACACCTTCTACATCTTAAGTACATTATCACAAGCTGAGAGCAGGCTACTGTCCTGCCTGACCTCGTCTTTTTAGCTCCGATTCCAACTCCTGCACCTGGTTTTGCAATTCCAGCATTTGCTGCATCATCCTGATAATAACCTCGACGCCGGCCAAGTTGACTCCCATGTCATCCATCAGGGTCTTCACCCGCCTGAGGTGGGCTATATCCCTCGCCGAATATAAGCGGATGTTGCCTCGGGAGCGGGACGGCTCTATTATGCCAACCCTTTCGTAATAGCGCAAGGTGTGAGTCTGCACACCCACCATCTTGGCGGCTATACTTATCACGTAACGCGGTTCAGTCTCATCAACATTCATAACAACCCTTCCTTTCAACTTTTCCGAAGCTCACCAAGCTGCTTAAATAGCTCCTTCTCCTGCGGAGTGAGGTTGGTGGGTAATACCACGTTCACCCTGGCTAGCAGGTCGCCACGGGTAGAATCGCCCAGATGGGGCATACCCTGCCCTTTGAGGCGAAAGGAGCGCCCGTTCTGAGTCTCGGGCGGAATTTTTAATGCCAGCTTGCCCTTAAGCGTCGGCACCTGAACCTCGCCACCGAGCATGGCTACCACCAGCGGCACCGCCACGCCAATATATAAGTCATCGTCCCGCCGCTCAAACAAGCGGTGTGGCTTGACCGAAGTCACCAGGTAAAGGTCACCTTTCACCCCACCGGAGCCCGTTCCCCCTTTGCCGGCAAGGCGAACCCTGGAGCCTTCCTTAACCCCGGGCGGAATCTTGACCTCAAGGCGCTTACCATCCTCAAGTCTAATAGTGCGAGTTGAGCCGTGATAGGCCTCTTCCAGGGTTACCTCCACCGGAACTTCTATATCCCGACCTCGTCTGGGCTGACGGCCGGAAGTTCCAGTGGTAAAACCACGGAGCAAATCATCAAAGAGGCTGCCGAAATCGCCCTGGTCAAAACGAATTCTGGTAGTACGACCACCCGACCGGAACTCCCAGAATGGCGCCTGCTGCCCCCTCGCCCGGGTAAACTGGTCGGCATACTGCCACTGGTCGCCAAACTGGTCATACTTCTGCCGCTTCTCCTTATCGGAGAGCACTTCGTAGGCTTCGTTTATATGCTTAAACTTTGCCTCTGCTGACTTGTCGCCGGGATTAACGTCGGGGTGATACTTGCGCGCCAACCGCCGGTAAGCCTGCTTTATCTCACGCTCACTGGCGTTGCGGTTGACGCCTAATATCTTATAGTAATCTTTGCCCGCCATCTTTCTTTCTACTTCCTAGAAATACGCCCACTCATTATAAACAATTTTATAAGGCGTGTCAACAATTTTATAAGGAAAGTTAACAAATTTTTCTAAGTTGCTGAAGGGGTGAAGAGAGTAACCTCTTAGCCTTCTATTGCCTGGGAAAAGATATCCAGGAACTGGTGCAGTATCCGAGCAGTTGCCCCCCAGATTACCCTCCCCCGATAGTGATAGAAGTATGAGGTAACTCTTTGACCGCGGATAACCTCAGTCTTCTGACGTAAGCAATCCTTATCCATAAGCGCCGAAATGGGGACTTCAATTATCTCTTCGACCTCCCAGCCGTCAACCTTGAACTGATATGGCCAAGGGATAATGCCGACAAAGGGGGTAACAATATAATTCGTCACCGCAGTAACCGTATCATCCAGCTCCCCCAGTATCTCAACATCGCTAGGGGCTAAGCCTATTTCCTCGGTACACTCCCGCAGGGCGGTATCCAGCAGCGTTCCGTCCCCCTCGTGGCGGGCTCCCCCGGGGAAGGATACCTGCCCCTTATGCTCCTTCACCCTCTCTGTGCGCTGGGTGAACAGAATATAATACTGCCCTTCCTTATAATAGATGGGCACCAGCACCGCCGAAGGCACCAGCTTAGCATCAATAATAGGTTGCTTCTGTCTCCGGGAAAGGGCTTGCCTTAGCCTTGGCTCCATAGTCCTCATAATAACACCTGTCTCTTATACACATCTGACGCTGCCGACGAAGAGGATAGT
>CAZHLO010000142.1:0-3204 GCA_964533385.1 uncultured Dehalococcoidales bacterium
TATCACTATTCTCCTAATATGACCTTTAATGTCACAATTCTGACAATTGTGCAATGGTACTCGACCTCGTCTTTTATCCCTCTAAAAGTTAATTTTGCTATAATTGAAAAAGGATCCCAATTGAGGAGTATGCCTATGGATATGGAAATTAAAGACAGATTTATCATACTTTGGAGGAAATATTTCCGTAATGCCTAACCCGGATTTTGATTTTGGAATTGGCCACCCGCCGCACATACACAAAGACGCTGAGCTCCTGTTTCACATCGGCACGAATCAGATGGGATATAATGAGCATATTGGAATTTCGGGAAGCTGGGTGAAGAAATGCTGGATGCAGAACAACAAGCACTGTTATCACAGAAGATTAACGAACTCCCTCTACGGATTGAAGCCACACACCTTGAAGAGTTAATCATCCAACTCTACAAAGAGTTGGAGACGGCTGGTATCTTCTTCAAACCAAAAACTTATCTGTCTGACGATTGGGGTTGTCCTAATGAAGTTCCTGTGATTGGTATTCCATTCTACCTAGCAGACCCGAGATTGTGTAGCCTCAAGACCCAACTGACCGGAATTAGAGTTGAGGACGATATGACAATAATGATGCTTCTCCGACACGAGGCTGGGCATACATTCAACTACGCGTACCACCTCTATGACAAGCCAGAGTGGCGGAAGCTCTTCGGGCAATTCTCTTTGCCCTACGAAGAAGATTACAAGGTAGACCCTTTTAGCACTCGGTTTGTCCATCATTTGTCAGGATGGTATGCTCAGAGACATCCCGATGATGATTTTGCTGAAACCTTCGCTGTATGGCTCACTCCCCACTCTGATTGGCAGAAGGGATATGCTGGCACACTGGCTCTGGCTAAACTACTATATGTCGATAAGGTGGTAGCCAAGTATGGTCAAAAGCCACCAGTAGTAACTGGCGGAAAGCTCGATATGCCTGTGGAGGAGATGGTGATGACCCTTGGCGAATGGTACAAGACGCTTCAGAAATATCACGTTAATAGCGTTACCCACCCCAGATTGTAGACGAAGACTTATGCAGATTCTTCCAAGCAGTAGTAGGAGAGTTTGTGGTGAACATTTGTCCAGATTGTTAGCTATTACACACTTGCTTGAAAAGTTTAGTAGATAGCTTAACAAGACAGTTTCTCATCTCACCTGTTGAACTACATACTATAGTCGTACCTCTAAGCGTGGCTCGAGCAAATGGGCTGAAATATTGGTTTCACGCATGTACTTGACCAGTAGCTGATGTAGTTCACGGGCTTTGTCTTGATGCTCCGTGATAACGTTTTTCTCTTGCTTGGGGTCGGACTTTAGGTTGTACAGCTCCGATAAACCTGGCTCGGTATTGTAGAGCAGTGACCATTCCTTAGTAGTCACGGTAGCGGTGGAATCCTTTTCCGTCAACCGCGCATAATCGTCGACTGACTTCATTGAATCACCGGCATTAATGAACGGGTGCGCGCTGACCACATACTCCCGGCCAGGCACGGTCTGGTCTTTTATCATTGGCAGCAATGACTGACCCTCCACTTGAGACGGAATCTCCTGCCCCATAATATCCAAGACGGTAGGCATCAAATCGACGGCTGAGGTCAGGCCGCTGTAAGTCGATGGTTTCACACCAGGCATATAAATGAGGAGGGGAATAGCCGTCACTTCCTCGTAGAACGGCGAGTGTGACCAGATTCCAAGTATTGGCTTGCCGGTTTCATCCCTGGCGAAGACCATTTTACCAAGGAGGCCCCCGTGCTCGCCGAAATAGTAGCCGTGGTCACTGGTAAATATGATGGCTGTATTCTCCATCAAGCCCAGATTCTCCACATGCCTCATGAGGTAACCGAACCAGGTGTCAACCATGGTGACCTCACCGCAGTATGAGGCATGTGCCTTTTTAACTTTCTCTTCAGTAATGCCAGGTGTCTCCGGCCAGTATCCGTATATAGGCGGGGCTTGATCACCATCGTGTCCAGGCCAGTAGAGTTCCCTGTAATATTGGGGAGGGTCCCAGGGTTCGTGTGGGTCCCAGGTATCTATATAGAGAAAGAAGTCTTCTTTGTAGTGTCGCTCCAGCCATTCCCTCGACTTGATAAATGTTTGAGGGGCAAAGTAATCAGACTCATAGCGCCAATCACTCCTCACATCTCCTCCATATATATTAGGCACGACTTCCCCCCGCTTAGTATCAGGGTCAACTATCCATTCAAGATGCATCTGACCGGGGATTTCAGTGAAAGTCCGGAAACCACGGTCGTAGTTCATGCCGCCATGAATAAAGAACGGTGTATCAACGACGGCGGCTGTATGGATACCTTGGTTGGTGAGTAGCTCAGGGAGGGTCACTTCGCTCTTGGGCAGCGGTTCCCACTGCATGAACGACATCGTCCAGCGGCCAGTCATGTAATCAGCACGAGTTGGCATGGTCGGGAAGGCCGCTATGTAATGACGATCAAATCGCACCGACTTGGCGGCGAGAGCATCAATTGATGGTGTGTGAATTTTATTATTCCCGTAAGCACCAACGTGATCTCGCCTTAAAGTATCGGATATTACCCAAATAACGTTCATCTCTTCCTCCCGGTATATAATGTTTTAGAAGCCTCCCTATTTAGGGAGGCTTTGACTATGAGGAGCTTTGGTTGCTATTGACCCCGCTTAGACCCTTTCGGGAACTGCCAGACTGCTTCCTTACCTTCGTAGCCTTCGTCGACGAACATCATCCTATCCATATCTTTTTCGGGTACTAGATTTTTCAGCGATTTTTCGGTATGCCTGGGTTCTTGATTAACCTGTATAATTATAAAGGGCCTGTCTACCCTCTTAATGGTCCAGGGGCAATGTATAAAATTCGGCGGTATATAGGTCACGGTGGACTTGGTGATGATATGTTTCTCCATCTCCGGGCCCATACAAAGCTCGACCTCAGCACCTAGGTCAAAGGGGTCATCCGGGTTCGTTCCGAGGTGCATTAAGATTTCGGCACTTTTGTGTATATGCGGGCCGTGGGAAATCTGGTCCCACGAGCTCACCCCGAAGAGCTCAGCCGGGGAAGGGAATACCCAGTTAACCAGATATCTGTTGCTGCCTTGAATCATATCGCCATTAAGGTCAGCGATAATTTTTGCTGCTTCTCTCCCCGGAATGGGTCCTGATAGAAAGTACTTGCCGTATTTTGTTTCTGCCATT
>CAZHLO010000143.1:0-3140 GCA_964533385.1 uncultured Dehalococcoidales bacterium
CTACTGTCCTATAGCCCACTGGGTGTGGGGTAGTGGGGGGTGGCTGGCTAAGCTGGGTGTGCTTGATTTTGCTGGCGGTGCTGTAGTTCACATCAGTGCCGGTGTCTCTGCCTTAGCCCTGGCGACACTAGTCGGCCCGCGCCGGGGTTTTCGTGAGAAGGAACCAATGGAGCCAAGCAATATCCCGCTGGTGATGCTTGGTGCCGGCTTGCTCTGGTTCGGCTGGTTTGGCTTTAATGCCGGCAGTGCCCTCACCTCTGGAGGGCTGGCGTCCAGTGCCTTTGTCGCCACTAACACCTCAGCAGCGGCAGCGGCTTTCACCTGGATGGTGCTTAGCTGGATTTACCGGCGGCCTACGGTGCTGGGTATTGCCACTGGGGCTGTGGCCGGGTTGGCTGCCGTTACGCCGGCGGCTGGTTTTGTCTCGCCACTGATGGGAATCCCGATAGGCATTGGTGCCGCCGTCGTGTGTTACTACTGTATGCTGCTGAGAACGAGGCGGGGCATAGACGAATCTCTGGATGTCTGGGCAGTCCATGGTATGGGAGGCACCTGGGGAGTTTTAGCTACCGGTATTTTTGCTAGTGTCGCCGTCAGCTCGGCTGGTGCCAATGGCTTGCTTTTGGGCAATGCTATGCAGCTTCTCAAGCAACTGGCAGGCATTGGCACCGTCTGGGTCTTTGCCTTTGGCGCTACCTGGGTTCTAGGCAAACTGGTTGACGTTACCATGGGGCTCAGGGTCAGTGCCACTGAAGAAATGGTGGGATTGGACATATCCCAACACGGTGAAAGGGCTTACGGAGGTACACTGAGATGAAGAAGATAGAGGCTATCATCAGGGAAGAGAAACTGGAGGCGGTGAGAGCGGCTCTTCGAGATAGCGGCTATTTGGGTATGACGGTAAGCGAGGTTAGTGGACACGGGCGGCAGGGTGGTCTCACCCTGCAGTGGCGGGTAGGAGAATACAGGGTAGATTTATTACCCAAGCTCAAGGTTGAGGTAGTAGTTGCCGACGAGGATGTAGGCAGGATAGTGGATGCCATCGCCAGTAGCGTCCGCACCGGTG
Organism: uncultured Dehalococcoidales bacterium; assembly: GCA_964533385.1. Lineage (GTDB taxonomy): Bacteria > Chloroflexota > Dehalococcoidia > Dehalococcoidales > BS750m-G39 > CAZHLO01. Next base: position 1,067 of record CAZHLO010000143.1, read on the forward strand.
AGATAGGCGATGGCAAGCTCTTCGTTCTCCCTGTTGAAGATGTGGTGCGGCTCAGGACTGGGGAAAAAGGCGAAAAGGCAATATAAAAATAATAGGAGGAACTATGACACCGGAAGAGGTACTTAAGTTTGTAAAGGAAAACAACGTTAAAATCGTCGACCTGAAATTCAACGATTTGCCCGGGCTGTGGCAGCACTTTTCTATTCCAGCTAGCGAGCTTACTGATATTGATGACCCGACTCGTGGCATCTGGGTGGACGGCATTGGCTTTGATGGCTCAAGTATTCGCGGTTTCCAGAAAATTCAGGAAAGCGATATGATACTGATTCCCGACCCAGAAACGGCGGTGATTGACCCTGTCTGCGAGACCCCGACATTGAGCTTAATTTGTGACATCTATGACCCTCTGACCAAGCAGCCATACTCTCGTGACCCGCGGTATATTGCCCAAAAGGCGGAGAAGTACCTGAAATCAAGTGGTATTGCTGATACTAGCTACTGGGGGCCGGAGATGGAGTTTTTCATTTTTGACGATATCCGTTTTGACCAAAATCAGCGCTACGGCTTCTATTATATTGACTCTGATGAGGCGGCGTGGAATACCGGAAAAGAAGAGAGCCCGAATCTGGGGTATAAACTCAGGTATAAAGAGGGCTATTTCCCGGTTCCGCCTCATGATTCATTACAGGATATCAGGTCAGAGATTATCCTAACTATGATTAGAACTGGCATCCCCATTGAAGTTCACCATCACGAAGTAGCTACCGCCGGTCAAGGCGAGATTGATATGAAATTCGATACCCTGACCCGAATGGCGGATAAGATGATGTGGTACAAATATATTGCCAAGAACATAGCCAAGAAACACGGCAAGGTGGCTACCTTTATGCCCAAACCCATCTTTGAGGATAATGGCTCAGGGATGCATGTCCACCAGAGTTTATTCAAAAATGGCAAAAACGTTTTCTTTGACCCTAAGGGTTATGCCCTAATTAGCCAGACGGCTAAGTACTACATCGGGGGTCTGATTAAACACGCTGCTTCATTATCAGCTATTGTCGCCCCGACGACCAATTCTTATCGTCGGCTTGTGCCCGGATTTGAAGCCCCGGTTAATTTAATCTATTCGGCACGTAACCGGAGTGCCTGCGTGCGTATTCCGGTTTATACCGATAACCCGAGGACAAAGAGAATTGAGTATCGGCCACCTGATAATTCATGTAACGGCTATTTAGCCCTGCCGGCAATGCTGATGGCTGGACTTGATGGCATTGAACATAAAATTGACCCCGGCGAGCCTTTGGATAAGGATTCCTATCACCTGACGGCGGGGGAATCAGCCCGGATAAAAACCGTGCCATCATCGCTTGAAGAAGCTCTAGATGCCCTAGAGAAAGACCACGCTTACCTTCTTAAAGGTGACGTGTTCACCGCTGATGTAATTGAGGTGTGGCTTGAGTACAAGAGGAGCAGGGAGATTGACGAAGTAAGACTAAGACCTCATCCCTACGAGTTCTATCTTTATTTTGATGTCTAGGGGAGGAGGAGTTTAATAACTATTCAGCTTTTGAGGCGGAGGTGGTATAATGCGTCTTGTACACTTCAGAGAAACGGAAAAAGTCTATATGGTACAAGGTGCTGGCCCGGAGACAGAACGGAAGATAATGTCCATTCTTAAAGTATTGAGCGAGTCTTCTGAGCCGCTGGGGTCAATTACCATCGCTCGGGAGCTGGCGCGATACGGTGTTTTTTTGAGTGAGAGAGCGGTTAGGTATCACCTGAGAATTACTGATGAGCGAGGTTATACTCTACCCTTCGGTCGTGATGGCAGAATGATTACACCTCAGGGGCTTGAGGAACTCAAGACGGCGCTGGCACCAGAACAGGTCGGTTTCATCCTTGAGAAGCTTGAAATGTTAGCCTTCAACACCACCTTTGACCCGCAAAAACAAACTGGACAGGTTCCGATAAATACTTCATTCATTGATAAAGACAACTTCAAAAAAGCATTGTCGGCAATGAGTGAAGTATTTAAGGCTGGAATTTGTGTTAGCGAGCTGGTAGCTACCGCTTC
>CAZHLO010000144.1:0-3137 GCA_964533385.1 uncultured Dehalococcoidales bacterium
CAGCTTCATAAAGCTCAAGGGCGAAGGCCATAACCTGTGGGGTTGTGTATCCGTCTACTCCATACTCCTGAGCCAGACCAGCGATTTTAAAACCAAAATCCAGGTCTGACATGGCCGCCATGGTATAAGTAAGTTTCGAGTAGCATTTCATCATGTATCTTTGAAGTTTGGGGTGGGTAATTATTCCCCCGCATTTCATCGGGCAGTTGTAGCAGCTTATTAGCCGCTCCACCGCTTTGTCCTGAGTCTTCGTCCATTTCTTTTCAATTTTTTTGTTCCAAAAATCCTTTCTCCTGATGCGGGCATTTCCCCAGGCGAAACTGGCAGTGTGCCACTCCTCATCATGCAATGCCATCTCTTGGGGTGACCCAAGCCCAGCTAAAATGGGCGGCACCCCCTTAATTGGATTTTCTGCTCGGTATTGTATATATTTCAGCACTTCGTTGCAAAGCTCCATAAATTCAGCCGGTCGGGCAATATTGACGTCCTTTGTTCCACGAACAGCTATCGCCTTTAACCCTTTGTCTCCCATAACGGCGCCTATTCCGCCTCGGCTGGCACTGGACCTGCCCTGCTCGATGGAGGCAAAATAGACCCTATTTTCACCGGCCAGGCCAATAGTAGCCACCTGGGCTTTCGGCTCCTTCAACTCCTGTTTAATAAGTTCTTCAGTTTCAAGACAGCCTTTACCCTGCAAATGAGAGGCATCACGTATTTCTACTTTGTCATTGTTTATCCACAAATAAACCAGATTGGGGGACTTGCCACGAATGATTACCTTATCATAACCGGCATGCTTCAATTCTGGTGCCCAAAATCCTCCCATTATTGAATATGCCATTAACAAAGTCTGAGGAGAAAAGGTAGAAATAATGGTACGATTAGCACCAGTAGCAGGTGTGCCAGCTAAAAGACCAGCGCTAAATATTAGTAGATTATCAGGAGAAAAGGGTTCAACTTCAGGGGGAACCCTATCCCATAATATCTTGGCGTTAGTACCTAGACCCCCCAGGTGAAGTTCAGTTAATCTTGGGTCAGTTCCTTCCTTCTCAATGCTTCCTCGGGATAGATCAATTTCTAAATTAACCCCTGTCTCTGCGAACCTCATTTTTTACCCCCTCAGGTTACCTAGCCTCTAAATAACCCTTCTGATTAAGTGTTTGAGCCCTCCCTGCGCCTTAGTAGTTCTTGGACACTGAGTCGAAGTATTCATTGGCTTTCTCGGTGAGCAAGCCGTGGTATTCATGAAATAGAGCAGCTGCCTGAGGACGTAACCAGTTCTCGGGGAGCAGTTCCAACGGCAGGTCCGGATCAAAGAAGGGCAACTTGCGGTATTCATGGATAAGTTTGAAACGTTCGACAAAACACTCGCTAGGTTCAATAGTTTCACCGGCCTGTAATCGTTTCAGGTGCTCTTCCAGCTTCGGGCGATACTCAGTCAGGAAATCAGCATACTTCTGGTGTATCTTGCCCAGGTCCCAGCAGCGGGAGACGATCTTCCTTGAGTCAGTACTGCCCTGATGTTGAGCACTGAAGATATGAACATATTCCTCAATATTGAGTCTCTTTAGCAGGTTCTTCACCTCTCTGGTCAGGTCATAGGGGGAAATCCAGGTGGCCTCGCTTAAGGGCCCGTAGCCCAGCCAGCCCAACTCAAGGCGCAACCTGTCCCTTGCCTGCCGCATGCTTTCCGGTATGGAGTAGGTAACAACATTCCAGTTGCCGTCCCAGTGGGAGTTCTTGCGCTGGAAAATGCGCTGTGCTCCCTCGGTCAGCAAGCTATGCCCCTCACTGGTCAGCGAGTAGTAGCTTTTACGCTTGGTACGATTTGCCTTAAGGAGACCAGAACGGCACATCCTTGAAACCGCTGACCTGATAGCTTGTTCCGACAGGCCAAAATTGCCCAGCAGTCTGACTAGACTACCAATTCCGATCTCACCACCCCTATGTAGCACGTAATCACCATAGAGGGTCAGCATAGCTGCTCTAGGACCAAACATCAATATGTCTCCTATTCAATATTGCGTTAATTTTACGCTATATTATAATATTAGCATATAACGTTAACCATGTCAATACCTTTTTTATTGTTTAGCAATTCTTCAAAAAATTATTTGAACCGAAGCTAGCCAACCAGCCTTAAAGCTGTTATATTTTAAGAGAAAGCTGGAGGTAAAATGTCAAAAGATAGAAGCGTGGAGTGGGTTGAATATACCAAGGTGAATGCAGAAGTTACTAAGGCTAAGGAAAGAGTAGTAACAGAACTTGGTTTATCAATTATCATAAACGGAAGGCATTTTGCCACAGCGATGATAACGCCTATGATGGAGAAGGAGTTTATCATTGGACATCTATTTGGGCAGGGAATTATAGAAAATATTGTCGACATAGAATCAATAACAGTAAAAGATAATATAGCTGAGGTAACTTTGCCCAGGAAAGAAGATAAGGCAAAGTGGTCTCAGGAAATACATTCTGATTTTAAAGTTAGTAAAGAAGATATATTCGCCGGTGTCAACGCGATCCTAAAATCTAAAATATATGCCGAAACCGGAGCTGTACATTCAGCTGGACTGTTTAAACGAGGAGCAGAACCAATTTGCATAACCGAAGATATTGGAAGGCACAATGCACTAGACAAAGTGATAGGCTATGCCTTGATTAATAAGATTGATTTTAGAAATACATTTGCGGTCTCAACGGGAAGGATGGTCTCTGACATGGTGTCGAAGATTTGCCGAGCCAATATTCCAATTGTGGCGACAAAGACGGCGGTAACAAAGTTGGGAATCGAAATTGGCCAAAGGTGCGGACTGACAATTATAGGGTTTGTCAGGGATATAGGGACGAAGATCACCAAAGGTACGGATGTAAGAGATGTAAGAATTACAACTGAGAGGGGAATGAAAATTTATACGAATCCCCAAAGAATACTTTATTGATAGAACCGAGCGGTATAAGATAATGTTACCCTGCAAGTTTCGGGTAAGAGATAAGTAACTGCCGCAACTGGTGTACCAGTTAATTTTTGCCAAAATTTATGATAATATAATTATCAGGGTAGGAGTGTAGCTCAGTTGGGAGAGCAGCGGTCTCCAAAACCGCCGGTCGCGGGTTCGAATCCTGCCACTCCTGCC
>CAZHLO010000145.1:0-3130 GCA_964533385.1 uncultured Dehalococcoidales bacterium
CGTTCTAAAATAGCCGCAGCATGGCCTCCAGGCCCAATGGTGCAGTCAATATAGCGACCTCCGGGCTGAACATTTAGCGCCTCGATGGTCTCTTCCAGTAATACCGGGATATGGGCGGGTGCTGCTGCCATGGTTAGACTCATTGATGCCTCTCCAGGCTTTCTATAATCTGCCAGGCCTGTTCTTGGCTTAAAGCCTTCTCTTCCTGCCAGTGCACTTTATTCCATAGTTCAAGATAATTGTTGGCTCCAGCGATAATCACATCGTCGATAATTTCAGCATACAGCTTGAGCAAAATGGGGAGGGCTATTCTTCCCTGCCCATCCATTCTGATGCTAAAGGCGCTAGCGAAAATAGCCCGATTTAACTTCCTCAACTTACTGGGGGTAACTGAACCACTAGTAAGGGTGTCCGCCAGCTTTTGCCACTCGGATAAGGGGTAGACGGTGATGCACTTTTCTACCCCTGGTGCTAATACCACCCCCGCTTTCAGTTCGCCTCTGAACTTAGGCGGGATAAGCACCCTCCCCTTTTCATCAACTTTATATTCAAATTCGCCAAAGAACATAGCCCACTCCAATCAGTGGTCTAAAAAAATAGATAGAACCGGGTGCTCTATTTCCGCCCCTCTAAGTTATGGACTAACTCTCTTTGCTCCAACTTAAGCCCGTTAAAATACAGCTTAATTAGAAGTTTCAGAAAGTCCGAGCTTCTTAGTCCAAGCCTCTGAGCTTCCCTTTCTATCTTTAGATTGTCTTCTACGTCAATTAAGAATCTCACATACTGCTGCATATAATTTACCACAATTTCCCACTTTCTACCATTCTACAGCATATCTACCCCTATTTGTCAAGCCCCCCTGGGGGTATTTTTTAAAATTTGCCCATTTTGCTATATGCTCCATATGTGTTAAAATAGAATTTGCTTTAGCTCAAGGCAGTATTATGTTTACCCTGGGCATTGTTACCATCAGTGATAAGGCGTGGCAGGGAAAGCGCTCTGACGAGAGTGGCCCGGCAATTCGGGAGAGCTTTTCTACAGTGGATTGCCAGGTGGTTAAGTATGAGGTCATCCCCGATGAGAGGGATATCATTGCGCAAAAGCTTGCCCAGTGGGCCGACGAAGGCAGCGTGGATGTCATTATAACTACCGGGGGCACCGGACTGGCGCCACGTGATGTTACCCCTGAAGCCACCCTTTCTATAGTGGATAAGGCTGTGCCTGGCTTGGTTGAGATGATGCGAGCCCAATCTTTTAGCATCACCCCTCTCTCCATGCTGAGTCGGGCAGTGGCTGGCATCAGGAAAAGGTGCCTTATTATCAACCTGCCGGGTAACCCTAAGGCAGTTGGGGAGTGTCTTGAAATAATACTGCCGGTACTATCCCATGCCGTGGAGGTTATCAAGGGACAGGTGACTGAGCACAGCGGAAAGGACTAGTTCGGTGCACATTGATATTTTGACCCTGTTTCCCCAGATGTTCCAGGGCATGTTCAGCCTTGGCATTTTAAAAAGGGCAGTAGACCAGAAGTTGGTCAGTATTGGCGTTTACAATATTCGGGACTATACCCACGACAAACACCACACCGCTGATGACTATCCCTATGGTGGCGGTGCCGGCATGGTGCTCAAGCCCGAACCCATTTTTGAAGGCGTAGAGTCTATAGAAAGAGAGGCTGATACGCCAGTTATCCTGCTCTCCCCGCAGGGCCGGCTCTTCTCACAGCAGGTTGCCCAGGAGCTATCCCACCATAGCCATCTGATTCTTATCTGCGGCCACTATGAGGGGGTTGATGAGCGGGTAAGGGAGCACCTGGCTACCGATGAGATTAGCATTGGCGATTATGTCCTCAGCGGTGGTGAGCTGGCAGCGATGGTGGTAATAGATGCCGTATTCAGGTTAGTGCCGGGGGTTCTTGGTTCCAAGGCTTCGCCCCTGGATGATTCTCATGTCGGCGGGTTGCTGGAGTACCCCCAATATACCCGCCCGGCGACATATCGGGGATGGCCAGTGCCCGATGTCTTACTCTCAGGAAACCATGCCCAGATTAATAGCTGGCGCCGTGAGCAGTCTATCCGGCGCACCCTGGAGCATCGCCCCGAGCTATTAGATAGAGCCGAGCTAAGCCCCAAGGAGAAGCGCTTAGTAGAAAGATTGAGGCAATCTTAGTATGGATGTTATCTCAGTATTCAAGAACGAGCCAAATCCCGATATTCCTGCCCTTGCCCCCGGGGACACAGTAAAGGTGAGTGCCAAGATTGTGGAGCGGGGGAAGGAACGCACTCAGGTATTTCACGGGGTAGTAATTAGGGTCCGCCGTGGTGCCGATGGCGGAAACTTCACCGTGAGACGTGTTATCCGTGGCATAGGAGTGGAGCATACCTTTCCTTTTTCCTCACCACTGGTGGCAAAGGTGGAGGTAGTGCGACATGGAAAGGTGCGCCGAGCCCGGCTTTATTACCTGCGTGGACTCAGTAGTAGGGCGTCCCGGACCAAGGAAAAGCGGGAGAAGGAATAGGTTAAGGCTACTCGTTGGAGGGCGGGATGAGGTATGCTGAGGTTAGTGTCAACTCACCAGTAGCCCAGCGCGGGACATTTAGCTATGCTATACCTTCCGCTCTAGATATTGATGTAGGGCAGGCGGTGTGGGTTCCTTTTGGTGATAAGCTGCTCCAGGGCGTCGTCCTGGAAATAAGCCCCCACCCCGCAGTGGAGGAGACCAAGGAAATAGCCGCTGTTATCGAGCCCCGCCCCCTCTTGTCCCCTTCCCAGGTGTTACTAGCCCGCTGGATAAGCCAGCATTATCTATCACCCCTTTTTGACGCCGTGGCTTTGATGTTACCACCAGGCTTTGAGCGCAAGACGGTCACCTTTATCTCCACTCCCGCAACACCTGGTGAAACAGACACCTCAGCTCTTACTGCGGAACAAAGGCAGGTTCTGAACCTGCTCCAGAGGAGGGGCAAGACCGGCTTAAAGGAGCTGGAGAAGGCATTTGGCAAGAAAAAGGCTCAAACCATCGTTTCCCAACTGGTAAGACTAGGGCTAGCCACCAGAAGCTATGAGCTGGAGAAGATTAAGGCAAGACCGAAGGTAGAGCCTTTCCTAAAGCTAGTAGTTGGGGCTGACC
>CAZHLO010000146.1:0-3105 GCA_964533385.1 uncultured Dehalococcoidales bacterium
GAAGAGTGCTTGCTTCCCAAGCAAGACGTCGAGGGTTCGAATCCCTTCACCCGCTTGCACCAAGTTAGGCGATTACTTGCCTAAGTTTAACAGGCAGAGCTAGAGCAAATCAAGAAGCGATAACCTGCCTGAGGAAGAGAAACGATGAAGGCGGTCATCTTGGTGGGTGGGGAAGGGACAAGGCTACGCCCCCTAACCTGCAATATCACCAAGGCAATGGTGCCCATCCTGAATATGCCTTTTCTGGAGTACCTGATACGGTATCTGAAAGAGCACGGCATAAGAGATATCATCCTGGCGATGAGTTACCTCCCTGACCACATCCAGGGCTACTTCGGTGATGGCGCTGAATTTGGCATCCATTTGGCTTACTTCGTAGAGGAGCAGCCATTGGGCACGGCTGGTGCCGTTAAAAACGCTGAGGTTTTACTTGATGAGCCATTTTTTGTCTTTAATGGTGACATCCTGACTGATATGGACCTCACCGCTATGATGGGACTACATCAGGAAGCAAAGCCCAAGGTGAGTATTGCCCTGACCCCGGTAGATAATCCAACTATCTATGGTGTGGTTGAGACTGGCGCTGAGGGTATGGTAAAGCGCTTTGTGGAGAAGCCTAGCTGGGAAGAGGTCACCACCAATATGATTAACGCTGGCATCTATATCCTCGAGCCTGAGGTTTTGGGCTATATCCCCCCCTTAACCCCGTTCTCCTTTGAGCGTCACGTTTTCCCCCAGCTCCTTGAGAAGGGTGAGCCTATCCTGAGTTATTCCTCTGAAACCTACTGGATTGACATTGGCACGCCGGAAAAATACCTTAAGGTGCACCACGACCTACTCTCAGGTAAAGCTCCTTCTTTCTCTCGCTATTGGGGCAATCTCAATGGGAGTGCTCAAATCGGCAGTAATAGCACCATTCACCCCTCAGCTGAGATTGAAGGTGCGGTGCTCATCGGTGAGAGCTGCGTCATGGCAAAGGGGGCAAAAGTGAAAGGGCCGGCTGTTCTTGGACCACGATGCCAGGTTGCCACAGAAGCCTTTATAGAAGGGGCAATACTGTGGCCGGACACGAAGGTGGGTAAAAAGGCGATACTAAGAAACTGTGTCGTTGCCTCCCATAGCTACATCCAGGAAGGGAGCCAGGTTCTTGATAATTGCGTTCTGGGCGATAATGTTGTTGTGGGGAGAAATAATAAATTAGCCCAGGGCATTAAAATCTGGCCTGATAAGCGAATAGCGGCCGGCACTATGTCATTCTAAGTCACGGGTGATGTCTACGTCTTATTGCCAGGAAGTAAAGAAGGGGTGCAATACCGCTGGCTATGGGCAACATAACCCACCATTGAAGGTGGCCTTCCGTTGGTGAAGATGCTGGAGCTAGTACCGTGAATTCTCCACTGAGACCATCTACAGCTATAGCGTAAGTTCCTGGGGTGTGCTTGATTACAGTGAAAGATACTTGTCTGCTTTCCCCAGCAGCTAAAGTGATTTCCTGGCTTTGCTCTATTACGCCATTTATCCTTAAGGTCAACGTGTAGCTACCCTCGAGCTCGCCGGTATTCTGAACGATGGCAGAAATAGTTACCGGCTCCCCCGTTTCTACCTGAGCCGGATTGATGGCAAGCTCGCTTAGCTCGAATTCGGCTAATGCTGGGGGAGGTGTTGGCGCTATCTCAGCCAAGATGGCAAATATCGAGGTGTGGCTTATTAGGACGGTTATTTTATTGACCTGGGCAACGCCGTTATCAACTGGTTTGAGTTCTGTCCAGCCATGCTCCGCTTCATAAGAGGCAATCACTATTGAGACGGTGTTTTGGGGTAGCCACTCTGGCTCATAGCTCAGTGTCAGTTCAACTGGCTTATCAAAGATAAGTGAGCAGGATACTGAATCACTAATATAGCCAGTGAGTTTGTATGTTGGACCAATCGTTTCCTTACCACTTGGAGGTGAGAGTGATCCCTCGTAGAGCCTCATCTCTATTCTTGTTGGGACCTTGCCGTTAGCACAGGTGACTTTAGTACCCCGCTCCAACTCTAGGCTGTGCTTATTGTCCGGATCAGTGGCGACACAGGAATCAAGGAGTATCCCCGAGGAGCTGACCTTAGCCAGAGTTATCTTACCCAGGATGTCTATCTTGAGCTGTTGGTAACTCAGTGCCCCGCCGCTTTCGCCACCCCCATAGGGCAATTCCTCAAGCAGGTAGTTTATGGTGAACGAGAGGCTGTCCCCCTGGGCATTGTTTTGAGGCCCTCCCGTTTCCGGGAATTCCCATTCCCAGACCAGGGTGACAGTTTCACCGGCATAGAGCCGGCTTATCTTAATATGATTGGTATCGGTGGCACTTTGGGGAAGTTCGCGAATTGTGGCCGGTAAAGTTATGCTGGTGCTTAACCGCTCGCCGGAGAGATTGAACAGTAGATAGTCATCAAGTGCGGCGCCATCTCCACCGTAGTCTACCTCTTCAATATCACTTATCCAGATGGTAACCGCCCCATGCCTGATGCCAGCATTATGTAGCTCAACAGTCTTGGTGCCGCTGTCGCCAGGCTTAATATTCTCTATATTCCAGCTGGTGGCTCCTTCGCCACCCAGCTCTAGGTCTACAGGCGGCTGAGCCTGCACGGGAATAGACCAAAAGCCAACTACAGCTAACCCTAGAATCAGGGCTAGGATTATTCTGATACTAGTTTTGGATACTTCTGATAACATGGCTTAGTCTTCGAATCTTGCCTTAGTAGTAATAGACTCTAACCTCCTGTAAGGTTGGGGTTTTAGATGTATCCGAAGTGGTTAATATTGCCTGCCACTGCATGTATTGGCCGGAAGGTAATCCCGAAGTAACTGGAGAGGTTCCGCCAACCGAAATCCAAGGTAGGGTTGCATCAGGTGTATCTTTGGCAAATGGGCTATCAGATGCTCTCACCGCAAAGGTTATGTCGGTACCTGATTCAAGTATTTCATCCCAGAATAGGGCGTCCCATCTGGCTCCAGATACTCCGGTATTCAGAACCTGAGAGGCAATAGTGCCTGAGGAGACATACATGCCTTCCTCACCCCCCACCGAACAAAAAGTAGAAGGGGAATTCTGGTTGTTGTACTCGGTC
>CAZHLO010000147.1:0-3099 GCA_964533385.1 uncultured Dehalococcoidales bacterium
ACACCTCTCTATTCGTCGGCAGCGTCAGATGTGTATAAGAGACAGTCCTTATATTCCGGCGCTGGTATTCCCCCCCGAAAATAGCTGACCAGCTGGGCTAGGGAGGCAAAAGGGATGATTTTGGTGCCTTCTATTAGGGATGCCTCTTGAGCATCGATGTCAGGCACAATAATGGTTGATATCTTTTCTTGGTGAGCCAGGGCGACCATGGGCAGGATGCCGCTGGTATGGCGTAGGCTGCCATCAAGGGAAAGTTCGCCAAGGAGGATGGTCTTAGAGACATCGGCAGACACTTGCTCTGAGCTGAGGAGGATACCAACAGCGATGGGCAAATCATAGGCCGGTCCTGCCTTTTTGAGGTTGGCAGGAGCCAGATTAACGGTGATGCGCTTCATCGGGAAGGCACAGCCTGAATTCCGAATGGCGGCACGCACCCGCTCCTTGGCTTCCTGGACAGCGGCATCGGGTAGTCCTACGATGGTAAACGAGGGTAGACCCGCAGAAATATCTACCTCAACCTCGACAATAGCCCCCTCCAGCCCAACCACGGCGCAGGTTATTACTTTGGCTAGCATGCTTTACATACTATACCACAAACCCTGCCCGTGCGGAATGAGATGGCAGCATTGGGGAGGGGATGTTATTGCAGGGAATTACCCTCCACTCTGCTCCATAGGAGGGGCAACACCTAATTGTCTAAACATGGCCAGTGAGTCAGAATAGGACACTGCTTCCACCATCTTGCCACCTTTGAAGCGGTAAAAGAAAGCCGATTTCATTGTAACCCGCTTGCCTGTCGGAGCAATGCCCATATATTCACCCTTGTGTGTAGCCGTCGAGGTGTAACATACTGCCACCTTATCACCTTCAGCGACCATATCGTCAATTGTATAATGAATGTCAGGGAAAACCGGGCGGAAAGCAATAAACAGTTCCTTTAACATTTTCGGGCCTTTGATATCCTGTCCATCAGGTCTGTGATACACATAGTCGTCAGCTATAAGCTCGTCCACTATCGCCGGGTCGTGCCTGTTGTGCCCATCTATCCAACGGCGCACGAGGGCTTTGTTCTCCTCTGTTGACATGGTATTTCCTCCTTTCTTTTTTCTTCCTATGTTAGAACTTTATATTAGTCCTAATATGGCGGTATTGCCAATACCCCGTCCCACTTTGGCTGACTACATACACCTTTATTCTGTCAGCATTACTGGCCACCTAGATATATCTTCTTAGCGTATTCTACCCCTGATAAATCTGTGGCTTTTGCCTCAAAGGCAATCTTACCACTCTCCAGTACATAGACCTTGTGGGCAAGGCTGAGGCCAAGACGAAGATTATGTTCAACTAAGATAATGGTGACGCCACTTCGATTAATCTCGGTAACAATATCAGCTACCTCATTAACTACCAAAGGGGACAGCCCTTGAGCAGGCTCGTCCATTAACAGCAGCCGCGGTTTGTTCATTAATGCTCGGGCAATGGCCAGCATTTGTTGTTCACCGACACTTAGCTTGTCGCTTGCCTCCCTTCGTCTTTGTCCCAATACAGGAAAACGATTGAACATAGCTTCGATGTCCTTAGCTATCTCCTTCTTACCTCTGCGTGAATAAGCACCCATCTCCAGATTTTGCCTCACGGTTAGGCTATAAAAGAGTTGCCTGCCTTCAGGCATGTGGGCAATCCCTCGTTTAACAATCTCATGGGGCATCAATCCATCAATCCTCTCGGCTTGATACCAGATGCTTCCAGAAATGGGGCGATGCAAGCCGGATATCGTCCTAAGCAGCGTACTTTTACCAGAGCCGTTAGCACCCAATAGAACGCTTATCTCGCCCTCTGGGATGTCTAAAGAGACACCCTTCAATACTTCGAGTTTTCCATAGTTTACAAATAAGTCCCTTACACTAAAAAACATTAGCCAATAGCTCCGAGGTAGGCCTCAACTACCTCCTTATTTTCCCTTATTTCTTGGGGTAGACCCTCGGCAATCTTCCTGCCGTAGGCTAGCACCACAATTCTATCGCAAAAATCCATAATTGCCTTCATGTTATGCTCAATTACTACCACTGTCGTGCCTGCGTCCCGCACTTTAGCAATCAGTTTCATTATCATCTCTACTTTATCAGGAGATAGGGTTGTTACCGGTTCGTCTAGTAGCAACAGCTTGGGCTTGGTGGCAAAAGCAATGCTAACGGCGAGAGCCTTTTGATATCCACTTGATAGCTCCTCAGGAAGCTTATATTTCAGTGGGTCCAGACCCATAAAATCTATTATCTCCAGAGCTTGCTCTCTTGCCTCCTGGTCTGCCTTACGAGAGCCAGAAGTGTGCAAGAACTCCTTCAATGCCCCGGCTCGGCAATTCATGTGAAAGCCGATTAGGATATTTTCCAGTACTGTTGACCTCATGAAGAGAAGTGATTGCTGAAATGTACGTCCAATGCCCCTCTGTGCTATCTGGTGTGGTTCTAATCCAGTTATATCCTCTCCCCTAAATATTATCTTACCCTCATTAGGGGGATAGAAACCGGTAATCACATTGAAAAGTGTAGTCTTGCCAGCGCCGTTGGGACCTATTAGGCCTACTATTTCCGAATCAAAGATATCAAGGTTTAGTTGTTTAATGGCTGCCAACCCGCCAAAGTATTTGCTTAAATTTCTAATCTCTAGTAATGCCATACTCAGTTGCCTCCCTACTCTTCATTCTATAAATGTCCAATTACCCAAGAACCTTCCCTTTATTTAAGCGGGCATACCACCTCTGACGATAGAGCCAGGGCTTTACCTTCTGGTCTACCCAACCAAGAACACCCAGTGGCAGGAACATAAGGATGAGTATCACGATGGCCGCGGTAAATATCGTCTGATATTCTGCTTCAACACGTAGATACTGCGGGATAAAGGTAGCTATTAGGGCACCGAGAATGGGGCCAGCCAGACTATGAGTAAACCCCCCGATGATGAGGTAAACCATGACAAGAAGAGCGGATTGGAAACTGAAGACTGCTGGTAACGCAGCGTGGTAGTAGCCGACAAAATAACTCCCAGCCAAGGCAAGAAAGAAGTTCCCGATTAGAACATTAGCCATTCTGTATTTGACCA
>CAZHLO010000148.1:0-3092 GCA_964533385.1 uncultured Dehalococcoidales bacterium
TGCTTGATGAGCGCTCGCGGAGGATTAAGGAGAGCATGGAGCAGACCGAGTATATCAAGCAGCAGGCGGAGCGGGCTGAGGAGGAGGCAACCAAGCGGATTGAGGCTGCCGGCAAGGAAGGGGAGGAAGTAATCGCCCGGGCGATGCGAACTGGCGAGGAGGTTAAACGAGAGGCACAGCAACAGTCTAAGCAGGAAGCTGAAACCCTTATCGCTAGGACACGGGCTGAGATTCAACACAAGCGGGATGAGGCTATTGGTGAGTTGCGTAGGGAGTTTGCCGACCTGACTATACTGGCGGCGGGGAAGGTGATTGACCGTACCCTGGATAAGAAAGCCCACCGCCAGATTATTGATAAGGTGCTGGAGGAAGCCCCTACCCTGAAGAAGGGTTAGCCGATTTTTTAGGGAGATAACGTGGCGAGAAGAATTTATGCCAGGCGTTATTCCCAGGCAGTGTTCAACATTGCCCTGGAGAGAAATGAGCTGGACAGATGGCAGTCTGACCTGAGAAAGATTGCCAGTCTGGGTGAGGATACCGTCTTTATTGCCCTATCGGAGAATCCCAAGATCCGTTTTGAGGACAAAGCCAAGTTGATAGCCGAGCGACTGGGTGATATAAACCCTCTGGCTTTGAATCTGGTTTATTTGCTGGTGACCAGGGGCAGATTGACCATGGCCGGTGATATTGCTGACGAGTATCAGCGCTTGTTGGATAGCTACCGTGGTATAGAACAGGCTGAGGTTATTACTGCCGTTCCCCTTGATGATAAGGACAAAAAGAGGCTGGAGGAGCACCTGGGGGTGGTGGTGGGCAAGAAGGTGGTGCTAAAATCCAGGGTGGACTCCAGCCTGATTGGCGGGATTGTGGCTAGAATTGGTGGCAAGTTGCTTGACGGTAGCACCCATAGTAAACTAATGGCATTAAGGAATGAGTTAGCCAGCGGGGAGGTGAAATGAAGAAGCTGGTAAGGAGGTGGCTTAAGTGACAATAAGAGGGCAGGACATTGTTTCGGTTATCAAGCAGCAGATTGAGCAGTTTGGTAAGCCGGTAACGATGGTGGATATTGGCACCGTGATTGAGATTGGCGATGGGATTGCCCGGATTCATGGTCTGGCGGCAGCCAAGTATAATGAGCTGTTGCAATTTCCCAACGATATTATGGGGATTGCCCTGAACCTGGAAGAAGATAGTGTTGCTGCCATTATCCTTGGCGATTATACCGAGATTAAGGAAGGGGATGAGGTGCGCTGTACCGGGCGCATCGCCGAGGTGCCGGTAGGTGAAGCCCTTATTGGCCGGGTAGTTGATTCTTTGGGTCGCCCCCTGGATGGCAAGGGTCCGGTGAAGACCAAGAAGACCCGACCTATGGAGCGGGTTGCTCCCAATGTTACCCTGCGTAAGCCGGTAGATACTCCGGTGCAGACCGGTATCAAGGCGATAGATAGCCTGATTCCCCTGGGTCGGGGGCAAAGAGAGCTTATTATCGGCGACCGCTCAACAGGGAAGACAGCTATTACCCTTGATACCATTATCAACCAGAAGGGCGGTGACTTAATCTGCATCTATGTCGCTATCGGTCAGAAAGCATCCAAGGTGGCAAGGGTAGTTGCCGCTTTAGAGGCTCGCGGAGCAATGGGGCATACCATAGTGGTGGTGGCTAATGCCTCTGATTCAGTTGCCCTGCAATATCTTGCCCCTTATGCCGGCTGCGCCATGGGCGAAGAGTTCATGGAGCAGGGAAAGGACGTCCTGGTTATCTACGACGACCTTTCCAAGCATGGTTGGGCTTATCGGCAGCTTTCCCTCTTGTTGCGCCGTCCCCCGGGAAGGGAGGCCTACCCCGGCGACGTCTTTTATCTGCACAGTCGTCTGCTGGAGAGGGCAGCTAAATATGCCCCGGAATATGGTGGTGGCTCCCTCACCGCTCTGCCTATTATCGAAACTCAAGCCGGTGACTTAGCGGCTTATATCCCGACTAATGTTATCTCTATTACTGATGGCCAGATTTATCTGGAGACAGACCTGTTTAATGCTGGTGTCAGGCCAGCACTAAATGTGGGTCTATCGGTATCCCGTGTTGGTAGTGCGGCACAGACTAAAGCGATGAGGCAGGTGGCAGGGAGACTCAGGCTGGAACTGGCTCAATACCGGGAGCTGGCTGCCTTTGCTCAATTTGGCACCACCGAGCTGGATAAGTCGACCCGAGCCCAGCTTGAGCGCGGTCAGCGAATCACTGAAATCTTAAAGCAAGCTCAATATGTCCCGATGTCGTTGGAGAAGCAGGTTATGATTCTCTATGCTGCCATCAACGGTTATCTGGATGATGTGCCGGTAAATAAAATCACTGCTTTTGAGGCTAACTTCCACCGGTTTATGGAGGCAAATCACCCTGAGATAGGCAAAAAGATTGCTAAGCAAAAGGAGATTACCCCAGAGACTGAGGAGAAACTAAAGGCGGCAATTATAGAGTTCAAGAAAGGCATGACCTATTAATATAGGAAGTTTAAGAGGGAGGGAGTCCCTCTTATAAAACTAAATTCCCCCTCTCCTTTTAAGGAGAGGGGGACACAGGGGGTAAGGTTAAAAATGGAAAAGATGATTGCCTATTGCGGACTTATTTGCACGGAATGTCCGGCTTTCATAGCGACAAAAAATGATGACAATGCCAAAAGGAAAGAAACTGCGGAGTTATGGTCAAAGCTATTTGGACAAGAAATTAAGCCTGAGGATATTAACTGTGAAGGTTGCACCATTACTAGAGGCAAACATATTGGCTATTGGGGTATGTGCGAGGTACGTAAGTGTGGGGCAGAGAGAGGTGTTATCAACTGCGCCTATTGTGCCGACTACGCTTGTGAGAAACTGGAGAAATTTTTCCAGATGACGCCGATGATGAAGGCGAATCTTGAAGAAATAAGAAAAGGATTATAGAAAGAGAGAACTGAATAAAAACAGGGTGGGGGGAAAAGAGGGAGGCTTTAGGTCTCTCTTCCCACCCTGACCCACCCTTGAGAGGCGGTGCCTCTAAAACTCTCTTGAATGGGGGGAGAGTCTTATAGAGGTGAAACCCCTGTAGGGTGGGTGGGTAT
>CAZHLO010000149.1:0-3090 GCA_964533385.1 uncultured Dehalococcoidales bacterium
ACCCTCTGCTTGGCTCTGGTTATGCCCACATAACATAGACGCCGCTCCTCCTCCATTTGTTCCGGGTCGTCAAACGACTTGAAGTGGGGCAGAATGCCATCCTCCACGCCGATAATAAACACCACAGGGAACTCCAGACCTTTAGCCTGATGTAGCGTGACCAGGGTTACGGCGTCCACCGTCTCATCAAGCCCATCAACATCAGATACCAGGGTCACCCCCTCAAGAAAAGCCGTCAAGCCCTCCTTGGGTTTCAGATGACGATACTCCTGGGCGACAGTGCGAAGCTCAAGGACATTTTCCCAGCGTTCCTCACCATTTTCACCGCTAAGTAGATATTCCTCATAGCCAGTCCGCTTTATGACCAAATCAAATAAATCAACCAGATTTAACTTCTGGCTGTGGGCGATAAATTCCTGCATCAAGTTTAGAAAACCAGCTAGTGTCTTACTGATACGAGGGTTAAACGGAGGCTGATGCTCCTCATTATCCTTTGCTTCAGCGATAAGCTTTAGTGCCTCATATTGAGAGATGCCCTGAGACTTCGCCCAGCTGGATAGCTGGCTCTGGCTTTGCTGACCAATACCCCGCTGGGGTACATTGATGATTCTCAAAAGGCTAACACTATCATGGGGGTTCTGGATAACCTTAAAATAGGCGATAATATCCTTTACCTCCCGCCGCTCATAAAAGCGAGTGCCGGCTACCAGTTTATAGGGCGTTCCGTAGCGAATAAAAGCCTCCTCAAGGGCTCTTGACTGGGCATTGGTGCGATACATCACGGCACAGTCGCCCAGCCTAGCCTTCCCTCCCTCTACCAGACGCTCCACCTCGCTGACGACAAATTGGGCTTCTTCCTGCTCGGTGTAGGTCTCAATGACATTGGTCAGCTCGCCTTGCTCATTATTCGTCCATAGCTTTTTGGGCTTGCGCTGTTGATTGGCTGAAATTACATTGGACGCTGTTTCCAGAATGAATTTAGTTGAGCGATAGTTCTGCTCCAGCAGCACCAGTTTCGCCTCAGGAAAGTCCTTCTCAAAGCTGAGGATATTGCGCAGGTCGGCAAACCTCCAGGAGTAAATCGACTGGTCAGGGTCGCCGACGACACAGATATTGTGCCTCTTGCCGCCCAGTTGCTTTATCAGTTCATACTGGACCAGGTTGGTATCCTGAAACTCGTCCACCAGGATATGCAAATACCGGGACTGATATTTAGCCAGGGTCTCAGGGCTGTTCCGGAATAGCAGGACTGTTTTCATCAGCAAATCGTCAAAGTCCAGGGCATTGCTCTCCGCCAGCAGCTGCTGGTAGCGTTCGTATACCCGCCCCACCACCTCCTCAAAGTAGCTGCGGGTATGTTGAATATATTCCTGGGGGGTTATGGTGCGGCTCTTGGCGGCGGTAATGGCTGAAGCTATCGCCCGGGGGGCATACTGCTTGGGGTCAAGCCCTATATCTTGAATTGCCCGCTTGAGCAGACTGAGCTGGTCTTCCTCATCATAGATGACGAACCTGGGGTCAATACCTATCGCCCTGCCGTACCGGCGCAGGATGCGGGCACAGATGGCGTGAAAGGTGCCTATAGTTAAATCACCCAAGGCAGCGCCGATAAGGCGGTGGAGCCTCTCCTCCATCTCCCTGGCAGCTTTATTGGTGAAGGTAACCGCCATAATGCGGTGGGGACTGATGCCACAGACCTTGACTAGGTAAGCCACCCGATGAGCAATGACTCTGGTCTTGCCGCTGCCCGGACCGGCTAAAATCAGCACCGGACCGTCAATTGCTTCTACCGCTTCTCTCTGCGCCGGATTAAGCTCAGCCAGAATATCCATCTAGCTAATTATAACATTTATGGGGGTAGGGAGACCATTATATTATAATAATTATCTTTTAGACGTTTTGACATCATAACGCTATAATGTTATAATGTCATCGTTCACGGAGGTGTTATGATGATTGCCCATACCAAAAGAACTACAGTATATTTAGACCCGGATTTGCATAAAGCTCTGCGGCTGAAAGCAATAGCCGTTTCAAAATCAGTTTCGGATCTCATTAATGAGGCTGTGAGAGAATTTCTGAAAAAAGAAAGGCGTAGATATCACTCAATAATGGAATTAATGTCGTACCCTGATGTCTCGAGGCCCAAAAAGCAATAGAACCTGAATCCGATGGTCACACATGTTATTGGAAGCCATTAAAAAAACATCTCGGAGAAGCTCGAAGGGGTTCTAACCCCCTTCGTTTTATTTCCCCCTTCCCTTAATCCCCAAGGGAAGGGGGGAGGGGGAAATAGTTTTAAGAGGGGGCTCCGCCACCCTTTTTTACTCCTTCCCCTCTCCTTCCAGGAGAGGGGGACAAAGGGGGTGAGGTGTAGAAAATTAAAGAATATAAAAAGAGGATTAGGCTATTGCATTCTAGCCCTTATAAATATAAAGGGGCTGGGCATCGGTGATAAGCTTTGTCTGCGAGGAAAACTCTTCCCTCAAGTATTTGGGTAAAGAGAAAATCCCCTGGTGGGTCAGCCCGTCATAGAATTTGAGGTGGGTAAGTTGCCGGGCTGCAATCCTTTTATCCACCTCAGCGGGTGAAAGTTGTAACGGATTGAGCTTCGTAGAAGCTAGACAGAATCCCCAGGGACCACCAAAGCAAGGAACATCTGTCTGATATGGGCAAACTATAGGGAAAACGCTTTTCAGCGTGTTGTTGACGGCACTAAAATTCAGTAGCTCAGTCAGGGATGCCGAACCAGCTTGAACACTGATAATCCCGTCTGGGGTAAGCCGGTCCCTGACCAGCCGATAAAATTCCTGAGTGTAGAGCAGATAAGCCGGACCCTCCTCTATAGGGTCAGGCAAATCAATAATGATTATGTCAAATAATTCCCTGCTCCTAGCCAGGTAATCTCTGGCATCAACATGGAGCAGTTCAGTTCGTTTATCTTCAAAGGAGCCTCGGCTGTAGTTGGGAAGAAACTTCTGGCACAGAGCCACCACCTGTTCATCAATATCAACCATCACTGCCCTTTTTACCACTTTATGAGACAATACCTCCCTTAAGGTGGCTCCCTCACCACCCCCGGCGATAAAT
>CAZHLO010000150.1:0-3090 GCA_964533385.1 uncultured Dehalococcoidales bacterium
GGTAGTTCCCTACTATGGCTATGGTCGCACCGATAAGAAGGACCAACCCCGAGTGCCGATAACCGCCAGGCTGGTGGCTGACCTGCTCACTGTGGCTGGTGCCAATCGACTCCTGACCGTGGATTTACATGCTGCCCAGATTCAGGGCTTCTTTAACATCCCCGTTGATGAGCTGACCGCCCTTTATCTACTCAGCCACTATTTTGAAGAAAAAGACTTTGATGACCTAGTGGTGGTTGCTACTGATTTCGGCATCTCCAAGCGAGCCCGAGACATAGCTGATAGGCTTAATGCTTCCCTGGCTATAATAGAACAGAGACGCGTGGGTAATGTCGATAAGAAAGAGACACTGAATGTCATTGGTGAGGTAGAGGATAAAGTAGCCCTCATCGTGGACGATGAGATAGATACTGCTGGGTCTTTAGTTAATGTTGTCTCGACACTGGAAAAGCGGGGAGCTAAAGAGATATTCGCCTGCTGCACCCATCCCATATTCTCCGGTCCAGCCATCAAGAGGCTAGCCTCCTGCCCGGTGAAAGAGGTGGTGGTTACTGACACCGTCCCTGTCGCCGGTGATAAGAAACTAGATAAGATTACCGTTTTGCCCATAGCCCCACTACTGGGTGAAGCTATCCACCGCATCCACACCGGACTATCAATAGGGGCTATGTTTGAGCAGGGGTGAGTCATGTTTAAATGGCTAGGCGGGCTTGGCGATTCCAATGAGAAAGAGCTGAAGCGATTACAGCCTCTGCTAGATACCATAAATGAGCTTGAGCCCGAATTTGAGAAACTCAGTGACAACGAGCTTCGCGCCAAGACTGATGAGTTTAAGGCTCGACTGCAAAGCGGTAGCTCCCTTGACGACCTTCTGCCTCAGGCTTTTGCCTCCGTCCGTGAAGCTGCCAAGCGGACTATTGGTCAGCGTCACTTTGACGAGCAGTTAATGGGGGGCATTGTCCTTCATCAGAGCAAAATCGCCGAGATGAAAACTGGCGAGGGCAAGACCCTGGTCGCCACCCTCTCCCTCTACTTGAACTCCCTCACCGGTAAGGGCTGCCACCTGGTTACGGTTAACGACTATCTGGCAAGACGAGACCCTTACTGGATGGGACCTATCTACCACGCCCTGGGTATAAGCGTAGCCAGCATCTACCCCATGCAGTCGCCTGATGAACATACCCCCTCCCGCCTCTATGACCCAAACTATGACTCCGGCGACAGCCGGTGGCGTCATTTTCGCCCTATCTCCCGCAAAGAGGCTTATCAGGCAGATATCACCTATGGCACCTCAAGCGAGTTTGGCTTTGACTATCTTCGGGATAACATGGTCACTGACCTGTCCCAGTGTGTCCAGCGCCCCCTAAATTACGCCATCGTTGATGAGGTGGACTACCTCCTCATTGATGAAGCCAGAACCCCGCTTATTATCAGCGGGCCGAGAGAAACACCTAAGGAAAGAAATACTCTGCAACAAATAGCTGGTAGGTTAAAGATAGGTCAAGATTATAGGTTAAGAGAGAGGGAGCGTGGTTTTTTTGAGGATGTGAGTCAACAAAACGTTTACGAATTCACCGAAAATGGCTACAAAAAGGCTGAAAGACTGCTTCAGCAAGAAGGAATATTAAAGGGCCAGCTGAACGATCCATTTAATTATCAGCATATACATCAGCATATACGTAATTTACTCGATGAGATAGTTACTATTCAATACGTAAAAGTTGCTCAGATAGCTGAGAAACTTCAAAACAATATTGATTATAAAATGAGCGAAAAGGGACGCGGGGTTGACGAAATAACTGATAGCGGCTCTGAAAAAGCAGAGAGGTTGTTTAGAGAAACAGAACTTATAGCATCAAGCAATCTATACGACCCAGAGAATTCTCAAGTGCTCTCGATGCTAAGAAATGCCATTACTGCCAAAGAGGCTTATCATAGAGATAAAGAATATGTTGTTAAAGATGGGCAAGTAATAATTGTTGATGAATTTACTGGTCGCTTGATGTATGGGCGTCGTTACGCTCAAGGATTGCACGAAGCGATTGAAGCTAAAGAACGTATTGTAAAGCGAGAAAAAGTTGACATTCGGCAGGAGAGTGTAACCTTCGCCACCATTACCATCCAGAACTACTTCCGCATGTACCAGAAGCTGGCGGGCATGACCGGCACTGCCCTCACCGAGGCTGAGGAGTTTCACAAGATATATAAACTTGATGTAGTGGTTATTCCCACCCACAAGCCGATGATTCGCCAGGACTTTTCCGACCAGATTTACAAGGATGAAGAGGCCAAGTTCAAGGCGGTGGTGCGTGAGATTGAGCAGCTTCATAAGGAGAAGCGCCCCGTGCTCATTGGCACGGTATCTATTGAAGCCTCAGAAGACCTGAGTAAACGGCTGGTCAAGAGGGGCATCCCCCACGAGGTGCTTAATGCCAAGCAGCATGAGAGGGAGGCTTATATCGTTGCTCAAGCCGGGCAGCCGGGGGCAGTAACCGTCGCCACCAACATGGCTGGGCGCGGCGTCGACATCATACTGGGGGGAAACCCCGAGGGCAAAGAGGAAAAAGAGTGGCAAAAAGCCCATGAAAAAGTCATTGAGCTTGGCGGGCTTCACATTATCGGCACCGAGCGCCATGAGGCAAGGCGGATTGATAACCAGCTCCGCGGCCGAGCCGGCAGGCAGGGCGACCCGGGAAGCTCCAGGTTCTACGTCTCCCTGGAGGATGATATTATGCGCCGCTTTGGTGGCGACCGGATTAAGGGCTTTATGGAGTGGGTGGGAATGGACGAGAATACCCCCATTGAGAATAAACTGGTCAACCGCGCTATTGAATCTGCCCAGGTCAGGGTGGAAGGCTACCACTTTGATATTCGTAAGCACCTGGTGGAGTATGACGACGTAATTAATAAGCACCGCGAGGTTATCTATGGTGAGCGTAAGAAACTCTTAAGTGGTGCCGACCTCAAATCAAATATCCTGTCAATGGTCAGAGAGGAGATTCAAGGTCTGGTCGCCACTTACACCGCTGGTGGCTATGGCGATGGCTGGGATGCAAAGGGCTTGGTTGGCGAAGTTTCCACCTTTCTTCC
>CAZHLO010000151.1:0-1288 GCA_964533385.1 uncultured Dehalococcoidales bacterium
GGGAGGAAAGAAATAAAAAGAATATGCTAAAATAATCCCGTAACTAAAACTTGGCAGGAATAAAAACTTGGCTCTTAATATACGTTTGATGCGTAAAGAGGACATCCCCCAGGTTACCGAGATCGACCGTGAAGCCTTCCCCACCCTGTGGCCGCCGATTAATTACCATCGTGAGCTAGAAAACCGGTTAGCCCATTATATTGTAGCCTGCGGTGAGGAGGAAAGGGTTGAATCACCGGAGCCGAAAGCTATCCCACCGAAAGGCTCCTCCAGCTTGGTATCCAGGCTGAGGCGGCTTTTCGGCAATGAACCTCCCCCACCGGTAAGGCAATACATTTTCGGTTTCGCTGGTTTATGGATGATGGCTGGGGAAGCCCACATAACTAACCTTGCCATATGGGAAAAGCATCGCCGCCAAGGGATAGGAGAAGCGCTGCTCATAGCCCTTATCGACCTAGCTACAGAGTTAGACGCTAGTCTCATTACCCTCGAGGTGCGTGCCTCCAACACCGCTGCCCGGCGTCTCTATTCTAAGTATGGCTTCACCCAGGTAGGTGTGCGCCGCGGCTACTACACTGATAACAGAGAGGATGGGATATTGATGTCCCTAGAAGATATCACCTCAGCCCCAGTCCAGGCAAACCTTCAGCGGTTGAAGCAGGCTCACTCCCAAAAAATGGGAAATAGCCGACTGCCAGCCTTTTCCTAAAGCCTTCTGGTGATAGTAACTTTACCTGAAAAATAGGTCTAGCATTAAGCTCATAGCCTATTGACAAAAGCTAAAAAAAGCGGATAATACGATGCATACACAAAAATGCACCCCTCAATTTGAGGAAGGAGGCGTTCCAGTGATGGCTATAGAAAGAAAGGAAAGCAAAATTAGAATCCGGCCTATGGAACCTGAGGATATTGACGCTGTTTTAGCTATTGACCGGAAAATCACCGGGGTGCGGAGGGCTGTTACCTATACCGATTTGATTATCGGAGACCTGGGGAAAATCCCTGACCTCAGCTTCGTCGCTGAAGTCAACGGCGAGGTGCGGGGTTTTCTCCTGGCCCGGCGAGCCTATTTTGGCGAGCCTTTTACCGAAGTGGGATTGATTCAAATTCTGGGTGTTGACCCTGACTATCAGCGGCAGGGTATTGCCACTGGTTTGGTCAATGCCTTGGTAGAGACCAGCCAGTCCAAGAAGCTTAACGCAGTGCGGATAATGATTAACCAACGTGATAGCCAGCTACAGCCGCTTTTTGCCCATATGGGCTTCAAACGGGGACAGCTTATAGACTA
>CAZHLO010000151.1:1388-3089 GCA_964533385.1 uncultured Dehalococcoidales bacterium
GGGGGTGATTATTATGGCCAGTGCCGAGAAAGAGGTAAAGATTAGACCTATGGAGCGCAGAGATATTGATGCCGTTTTGGCTGTTTACAGCAAAATCAGGGAGGAAAAGATACCAGGCACTAAGCGGAGCCGTCTCAGCTATAGAGGCACCATGACTTACGAAGAGGTAGCCTCGACTAACCCCGGCGGTCCGCTTGACCTGAGTCTTGTCGCTGAAGTCAATGGTCAGGTCATTGGCTTTATCTGGGGGCGGTTAGCCTTCGTCGGCATACCAATTGATGAAGTGGGTATCATCCACATGCTGATTGTTGACCCTGACTACCAAAGGCAGGGTATTGCTGCCAGATTAGTTGACGCTCTAGCCGAGCGTTGCCACGCTAGAGGGGTTAACACGGTGCGCGCCGTCATTGATGAGCGCCACTGGGAACTGCAGAACTATTTTCAGCGCCTGGGCTTCCGCCGCAGCGAGCTGGTCATCTATACCAGAACCTTTAAGAGTTAGTCAGTCCCCGAAGCCTGCTTGACAACCAGTGGTATAATATTGTCACAGAATAAAATTAAAGGAGGAAGAAAATGCCACCGATTTTCAAGGCTCTAGCGACAGTAACGGCTTGGATTCTCTGGATTTGTGGGCTGGCGATGGCGATCATAACCTTAATTACCATGGGCATCCGTGGGGACCTATTTAGTTCTGACCCATTGCGACTAGCGGACGCCGTTGCTTTCGCACTTGCCGCAGGGATGACCATTTTGGCAGTAGTGGCCATGCTGATAAGGAAGAAACTGGAATAAACTAGCTCTAATTAAAACAGAAGGAGGGAGAAAATGCCACCGATTTTTAAGGCTCTAGCGACAGTAACGGCTTGGATTCTCTGGATTTGTTCATTGGTAATGGGGTTCAGCACCCTTATCGTGGGTATTATCGCTGAAGACCTATACAATCCTGATAAGGTACTACCAATGGTATACCCCGTCGGTTTTGCCGTTACCGGCTTCTATGCCATTTTGGCAGTAGTGATTATGGTACTCAGGAAGAAGATGGAATAAGGCGGTGCTAACCGCCCTTCTTTAGTAGCAGACAGATATTCCGAGAGAAGAACTTTACCGGGAAGCGGTAGGTGCTTTCGGGGAAGGTTTTGAGCACCTCAAAGCTAGCCTTCTTTACCAGCCTCTCCAGTTCGGGGTAAGAAAACAGGTAGTAATAGCGATAGAGAGTCTTGCCTTTCTTTTGCCATGGGATTTTTACCTCTTTTGGTTTGAACCAGAACCTTGGTTGCCAGCGGTTCCAGACGGTGATAAAGGCTTCACCACCAGGCTTTAATACCCGCTTTAGTTCCTTGAATGCTTTTTGCTGTTCTCCGCCCCTCAGGTGGTGATAGGTTGCCACCGAGATTGCCCAGTCGAAGGCTTGGTCAGGATAGGGAAGGTGGCGAACATCAGCCAGCGTCAGCTCGACGGCAAAGCCGAATTTCTGTGAGTATTTTTCAGCGAACTTCAGCATCTCAGCGGAGAAGTCAACCCCGTATAGTTCAAAGCCGTCCTTAAAGGGCAGAAAATCTGGCCCGTGGGCACAGCCCAGGTTGAGCAGCTTGCCCTTTTGCCAGCGGCGAGCCAGCGCCTCCAGCTCGCTGCGGAATATAGACCAGTGCCGGAAGTTATACCAGCTAGGGGCTATTTGATTGAAGACTTCTTTATTCACCC
>CAZHLO010000152.1:0-3066 GCA_964533385.1 uncultured Dehalococcoidales bacterium
CCGTTTCTCTCCAACCATACCCTGCCCCTTACCCTATAACCCGGCTCCGGGTGGCGGGAGAACCGTGAAGGCTTTTTCGGTCTAAACCTTGGTGTCTCGGTCACTTATCTTCTGCCCCCACGACATAGTCTATGCTATATTACAGGCGATATAACGTTTCTGTCAAATTTTACCTTGGTCTTGGCAATTGGCTGGCGTCATCGGGGTTTTCTCAGACACTCTTGACCCACTCCACAGCGTTCAGGAAAACGGCGAAGCCGTCCCCCTGCTCCCTCGGTACCTCCCTTGACCATCGCGGATGCTGAGTCCAGCGAATAAAGCGCTCGGGGTGAGGCATTAAGGCAAAGATACGCCCCGAGCCATCGCAGATGCCAGCGATATTATCCGCCGAGCCATTGGGATTATGGGGATAGCCGGCTTGAACATTCCCCCTCTCATCAGCGTAACGCAGCACCACGTTTAGCCTGCTCAATGTCTCAGGCTCAGCCATCACCCTGCCCTCACCGTGTGCCACCGGCAGGTACAAAGCGCTTATTCCTCTGGTGAAGATACAGGGGCTTTTCTGGTCGACGCTGAGATAGACCCAGCGGCACTCAAACTGGTTGGAATCGTTGTTGGCTAGAGTAAGCCTTTGACTCCCATCCACCAAGGGCGGCAGGATGCCAGCTTTAACTAAAACCTGAAAACCGTTGCAAATACCCAAAATGAGCCCCCCTCGGCCGACAAACCTCTGGATATCCTCGCCCAGCTTTAGCTTCAGCTCGTTGGCCAGGATTTTGCCCGCGGAAACATCATCACCGTAGGTAAAGCCCCCCGGTATGACCAGTATCTGGTAATGGGAAAGGGACTTCTCCCGCCGGACAAGCTCATTTACATGCGCTGATTCTACCAGCGAGCCAGCCTGCTCAAAGGCAAAGGCGGTTTCAACATCACAGTTTGTCCCTGGAGCCCGCAATATCAATGTCCTTGCTCTGACCATAATCACCTACCAGCGAAGCGGTTTCTGCCAGGCGTCTTTTAGCTCCGCCAGAGCAACTGAAACCACCCTTTCGCCACTAATGCCATAGACCTCAAACCTATCACTATTGGTCACCTCTCCGATGGCGGCGAAGGTCACCCCTCTCACTGCCTGCTCAAAGCGCCGGCTGTCCTCTGGCGCTACCTCCACCAGAAAGCGGGTGTTGGATTCGGAGAAGAGTATGCTGTCATTGCGGGCGATGGGCTCACCGACAGGGACTTTACCCAGATGAAGCGTCATGCCAAATCCTCCGGCAAAGGCCATCTCCGCCGCCGCCACCCCTATACCCCCCTCGCTCAAGTCATGGCAGGCCTTTATAACACCCTTCGCCATAGCCGCACTGAGGGTATCCATCAACTTCTTCCCCCTTTGGGGATTGACCTGGGGTACGCGGTTGCCGACAGTACCGTGAATAGCATAGTAGTGCGAGCCGCCCAGCTCATTGTATGTCGTCCCCACAATGTAGAGCCGGTCGCCTTCTTGCTTGCAGTCCATAGATACCGCTCGGCTTGCGTTCTCCATCACCGCCATGGCGGAGATGAGCAGGGTGGGGGGAATACATATACTCTCCTTTTCCGTCTCATACTCATTGTAGAGACTATCCTTGCCCGAGATAAAAGGCGCTCCGTAGGTAAGGGCAGTATCGTAGCACGCCTGTGCTGCCCGCACCAGAGCGCCGAGCCGGTCTGGTTTCTCCGGATTGCCCCAGCTGAAATTGTCCAGTAACGCCACCCTCTTGAGGCTGCCGCCGACGGCAATAACCTGCCTCAATGCCTCATCCACCGCCGAGGCTGCCATCCAGTAGGGGTCAATGTCTCCATACTTGGGATTGATGCCGTTGGCGATAATAACGCCCATGTCGGAATCAAGCACTGGTCTGATGATGGCGGCATCAGCGGGACCATCATTATTTACTCCCACCAGGGGCTTGAGTATGCTGCCCCCCTGGACTTCATGGTCATACTGGCGTATGACCCACTCCTTGCTGCACACATTCCACGAGCTTAAAATTCCTTTCAGGTCACCACCCAAGTCAGATGGCGGGGTAAAATCAGGCTCAGGATGTTGAGTCGGCTGCCACACCGCCTCCCTTTCCAGCTGGGGCAGTCCGTGATGCAGGAACTCCATATCAAGGTCGCCCACCAGATTGCCCTGGTAGAAAAGTTTAAGCCGCTTATCGTTGCTGAATTCACCGATGACGGTAGCTTCAACGTCCTCGCTGGCGAAGAGAGAAATCAGCTCCTCCGCCGAATGCGGGGGCACTGCCAGCACCATCCTCTCCTGCGCCTCAGAGAGCCATATTTCCCTATAAGAAAGGCCGGAATACTTCAGCGGGACTTTCTCCAGATATACGCGGACTCCGGTTTCGGCGGCCATTTCTCCTACTGCTGATGACAACCCACCTCCACCACAATCGGTGATTCGCCGATAGAGGCCCTTATCCCTCGCCCTCAACAGAACATCAATGAACTTCTTCTCAGTGATAGGATTGCCTATCTGAACCGAGCTTGCCGAAACCGCTTCAGATTGTCCGGTTAATGGCGCCGAGGCAAGCAAGGTGACACCATGAATACCATCCCGCCCCGTCCTACCCCCCACCAAGACCACCAGGTCGCCCGGCTGTTGCCGTCCCATCTGAGCCATACCCTTGGGCATAAGTCCTATGGTCCCACACAAGACCACCGGGTTGCCCAAATATCGCTCATCAAAGAGAATGGCACCATTGATAGTGGGGATTCCCATCCGGTTGCCATAGTCAGCCACCCCAGCCCGCACCCCTTTAAGAATGCGGCGGGGATGTAGGACACCAGCGGGAAGTTTTGCATGGGGAAAGTCAGGCGGGGCAAAGCAAAATACATCAGTATTGGCAATCGGTTTTGCCCCCAGGCCAGTGCCCAAGGGGTCACGAATTACTCCACCCAGCCCGGTTGATGCCCCACCATAGGGCTCAATGGCCGAGGGATGGTTATGGGTCTCAACCTTAAAACATAAGGCGTAACGACCATCAAAATCTATTACCCCGGAGTTGTCCTTGAAGGTGGAAAGGC
>CAZHLO010000153.1:0-3060 GCA_964533385.1 uncultured Dehalococcoidales bacterium
ATACTAGATGAAGCAGCAGGTAAGGCTTTGGCAGGAGGCTTGCCATGACAACAAGTAAGCTTAACCGATTCTGGACACTGGTCACTGTTTTACTGATAGCCGTTATTATTATTGGGGGCATATTAGTCTGGCAAAAGTATAGCCCATCCCACCCCATAGAGATTTCCCTGACACCAGAGCCAGATTCAATCGGGGAGGTTTGCCAAGGAGAGGAGCCGCAGAAGATAGATATTAATCGGGCGGAAGCCTGGCTGCTAGAGGCTCTGCCCGGCATTGGCAAAACCTTAGCCCAACGTATCATTGACTATCGCCAGAAAAATGGGAGCTTCCGCAATATCACTGAAATAACCAAGGTTGAAGGAATAGGACCTGATATCTACGAGCAGATTAAAAATCTTATCACAGTAGCCGACTAACACCCGAGGTAAATAGTGGCACTTATCTATTTAAGCGGCGCCTGGGTGGCTGGTATCTATCTGGGGTCAAAATTTGCCCTGCCTCTAGTCCTCATCCTTATGGGGCTAGCCCCCCTCCCCCTCCTCTTTCTCTTTTCTCAGCATCGCAAGGCAATAATCCTAGCTGCCGTCTGCCTTATCACCCTCTTTGGTGGCGCTTCCTGCTTCCAGGCATCTCTACCTCCCGAGGATGATAGCCATATCCAATCCTATAACAACCAGGAGGTTGAAATCAAGGGCGTGGTGAGTGCCGACCCGGAGGTCAGGGATAAGGTTACTCATATCCGCCTGTCAGCCTCGGAGATAAAACGGATTGAAGATTGGCAGGAGGTATCAGGTGATGCCCTGCTCTTTGTTCCCCGATACCCCGCATATCAATATGGCGATGTCCTTCAGGTAAGGGGAGAGTTAGAGACACCACCTGAACTCGATGAATTTGATTATAAAGATTATTTAGCCCACCAGGGAATCCACTCCACCATGACCTACCCTGATATAGAAGTTTTAGATAGCGGAAAGGGATTTAAGCCGCTGGAATGGGTTTACTGGCTGAGAAACCGCCTGTCCCAGACCCTAGCTGAGGTTCTACCTGAACCGCAGGCATCACTAGCGCAGGGTATTGTCCTGGGCATCAGGTATAATATTCCAGCAGAAATTAAAGATAATTTTGTCCAGACCGGCACAGCTCACATACTAGCTATATCCGGTGTCAACCTCAGTATCATGGTTGGTATGTTGCTCAGCATCGGCATATGGCTCTTTGGTAAAAGACGCTATATCTACATCTGGCTGGCGCTGGGCATAATCTGGTTTTACACCCTAATCACCGGCATGAACCCTCCGGTAGTCCGGGGAGCAATTATGGCTAGCCTTTTCCTCAGTGCCGAGCTTCTGGGCAGACAGCGCACCGCCATCACTTCACTAGCCTTCGCTGCCGCCATAATGGTAGGCATTAACCCGCAAATCCTGTGGGATGCCTCCTTTCAGTTGAGCTTTCTATCAATGGCTGGCTTAATTTTCCTTGCCCCTCCCCTCATGAGCCTGGGGAGAAAAGCAGTTAAGGCTACCGCGGGCGAAGAGGGGATAGGCGTCTCTTTAGCCAATATTGTTACTGATAGCTTCAGTGTAACCCTAGCTGCCACCATAGCCGTATGGCCGCTCATTGCCCACTATTTCGGCATTGTTTCACTGGTTAGTCCCCTAGCCACCTTCCTCGCCCTGCTGGCACTGCCCGGTATCATTGTCACCGGGGCTGTGGCGGGACTAATCGGGCTGGCTATCCTGCCCCTCGCCCAGGCTATAGGCTGGATTGCTTGGCTGTTCATTTCATACATGCTGCTGATAGTAAATGGTTTTGCCTCTCTCCCCATATCCTCCATTGAGGTAGGCCCGGTTGACACCACTGTGATACTGATTTACTATTCAGTCCTTGCCGCCGTCGTCTGGCTCGGCAGCAGAAAAAGATGGGGCGAGGGGATGTCCAAAGCTAAAGCTTGGCTAAAGTCAGGGGCAAATAAATCATTCGGCCTTGTTTTCCGACTGCCCAAGAGATGGGTCGTACCATCACTGCTGGTAGTAGCCATTCTGGCATCGGTTGCCGCCGCCACTATGCCCGATGATAAGCTTCATGTGAGCTTCCTTGATGTTGGTCAGGGTGATGCCATACTGATTCAAAAGGGAAACCAGCAGGTCCTGGTTGATGGTGGATCCAGCCCTCAAGCCCTAGCCCTGGAGCTGGGCGACAGGATGCCCTTCTGGGATAGAACCATAGAACTAATAATATTAACCCACCCCCACGACGACCATTTAACCGGACTGGTGGAGGTTCTGCAACGATACAAAGTGGAGCAGGTGCTCTATCC
Source organism: uncultured Dehalococcoidales bacterium (assembly GCA_964533385.1). Lineage (GTDB taxonomy): Bacteria > Chloroflexota > Dehalococcoidia > Dehalococcoidales > BS750m-G39 > CAZHLO01. Next base: position 2,318 of record CAZHLO010000153.1, read on the forward strand.
CGATTTGGATTATAAGTCGCCTTTATATGATGAATGGCTAAATCTTATTAAGGAAAAGGACATTGAATACACTCTCGCCGAGGCTGGGCAGGTGATTGATTTGGGTGATGGAGTAGTGATAAAGGTGCTCAACCTCCAAACGCCCCTATTAAGTAGCACCGAGTCCGATATAGATAATAACGGGGTGGTATTACGCCTGAGCCTGGGCAGGGTTAGCTTTTTGCTTACCGCCGATATAGGTTGGGAGGCAGAATTTACGCTTATTTCAGAGCAAGCCGAACTAGCCAGCACCGTGCTCAAGGTTGCCCACCACGGCTCGGATACCTCCACCACCCCAGAATTTCTAGCATTAATTAACCCACAGGTGGCAGTTATCTCAGTGGGAAAAGATAATCCCTTTGGTCACCCCAGCGATGAGGTTCTGAAAAGACTTGAGGAAAAGCTGGGCGCAGAGAATGTATACCGCACCGATGAGCAGGGAACTATAGAATTTATCACCGATGGCGAGAGGCTGTGGGTGAGGGTGGAGGAGTGAGGCAAATCAGCCTAACCTTTTCCCTACCTCTGCGTTATAGTATAGTAGAGTATGGATAATTAGGGGGATTTGACGATGAAAAAGAGGATTATAATCGGGCTGGCGCTGGTGGCGCTATTGCTGGTGACGGTTTCTTGCGCTAAAGCACAAGAGGATGAAGGGGTAGTAACACTCCCAGGAGTGGTATCACCTGAAGGGGGGGATAAGG
>CAZHLO010000154.1:0-3050 GCA_964533385.1 uncultured Dehalococcoidales bacterium
CCCTGACCCACCCTATAGAAGTGATACTTCTATCAGTTTCTTTTTAGAAGGTGGGGGGAAGGGGAGGCGCAGCATTGAGTATAAGGGTGTCTAAGAGGGGCGTGAGCCCCTCTTCTATAAATACTTTCCCCCTCTCCTTTTCAAGGAGAGGGGGATTAAGGGGGTGAGGTTATTAAACAATCTCAAGTTGACAGTAGGGGTAATGTGGGGTAAAATTGAGGTGCTGGCGAAAAAGCACCCAGAAAAATCGAAGATTTTCCTGGGAACCCGTATGGAGGTGTGATTATGATAGAGATGATTATTGATAGTATCAGGGTCAGCCTGATGAACTATCAGCGGGTAGTGATTCTGAAGGAGAAGGATTCGGACCGTTATCTACCTATCTGGATTGGTCCTGCCGAGGCAGATGCCATAGCGGTAAAACTTCAGGATGTTACTGTGCCCAGACCTTTGACTCACGACTTACTGCGCTCGGTCATTGATGCCCTTGGGGCTACTATCAGCTCTATCATCGTCAGCGAGCTTAAGAACGATACCTTTTATGCCAAGATTGTTCTTAGTGTCGATGGGGGACAGATGGAGGTTGACTCTCGCCCCAGCGATGCCCTGGCACTGGCGGTAAGGGCGGACGCGCCTATCTATGCCGAGGAGACAGTCTTGGATAAAGCCGGCATCTTGTTAGACAAGGAGACGGGTAAACCCATCCCCCAGGAAAAGGAAGGGGGGGAGGCTGGCGGGGGCAAGAAGCTCAGTGAAGAGGAAATAAAAAAGATGTCCGCTTTCTATGATTTCATTAACACCCTTGATTTAGAGGACTTTGATAAGCGTAAATCTTAACCGGGGCTGAATTGATGGAAGAAGGTCTTATTAAGCGGCTAATTGGTTCAATGAAGTGCGGTGTTTGCCGGCAGCGCTATGACCCAGATAATGTTACTATCCTCGGTCACGAGGAAGGTTTGTGGTTTTTAAGGTTGTTTTGCCCGTCCTGCCAGACCCAGTATTTAGTAGCCGCAGTGATTAGGGAAGGGAAAACGCTCGAGGTTATCACTGACCTCACTGAGGCGGAATTGGATAAGTTCAGGGATGCGGGCAGGTTAACCGCCGATGAAATGTTGGATATGCATAATTTCTTGAAGGATTTTGACGGAGATTTTTCTCGGCTTCTTGGTCAGAAATAGGAAGTCGGCAGGTCGGATAATAAAAAGCCCTAGAACTAAAAACACTAGGGCTTTTTAGCGACCAGGGGCGAGCTTGACCAAAAGGTAGCAGATTTGATATGCTGCTCAGGGCATGAGAAGGTGGGAAGCGGCTTTAAGGTTCATTGGTGTGGGGTGGTTCATTGGCATCTCAATCGTGGGGGGAGTGCTTGGCGGTCTGTGGCTGGACGATAAGTTTGGTACCAGGCCTATTCTGGTGATAGTGGGCTTAATTCTTGGTCTGGTTGTTGCTTTCTATGGCGTTTATCGGATGCTCTTACCTCTCATGCGTAGCAAACAGGACAAGGAGAATAGCTAGTGCCTGAGAAGAAAGGCTGTCTCGGCTGTTCCTTCCCGGTTATAGTTGGGCTTTTTATTGTTCTCCTGGCTCTCCTTGTCGTTGGCTTCATTATTGGTCCGCTGGGCAAAAGCATGGTTGGCCTGGAACTGCCTAGCTGGCTTAGTGCTCTTAGTGTTGAAAGACCCGACCCTAAGCTTCCCGCTGAGACTGTTTTCCACATTTTTGGTTTTCCCATTACTAATAGTATTATTGGCGCCTGGATTACTGTTGTCTTCCTGGTGGGATTTTCCTACGTGGTTACCCGTCGGATGAAGCTAATCCCAGGCAGATTGCAGGCTGCTTTTGAGTTCTTGATTGGCTGGCTCTATGACCTCTGCTGTAGCGTTGCCGGTGAGAAGAACGGGCGCCGCTTCTTCCCGGTGGTGGCGACTATCTTTCTCTTTGTCGCCTTTAATGCCTGGCTGGCTTTACTACCTGGCTTTGGCTCAATAACCGCCCATACTGCTGAGGGTGAGGTGGAGCTGATTAGACCGGCCAATACTGACATTAATATGCCTTTAGCCCTGGCGGTGACGTCTTTCGTCTTTGTTGAGTTCTTCGGACTGAGGTTGCTTGGTATCCGTTATGTGGGCAAGTTCCTTAATTTCAGGGAATTCTTGAGGGGGGTACGTCAGTTATTCACCGGTAAGCTTAAGGCTGGCTTATCAGGACTTTTCACCGGGGTAATGACTATTTTTACCGGATTTCTGGAGGGTTTAAGCGAACTTATTCGCATTATCAGCCTTACCTTCCGTCTTTTTGGCAATATGACGGCTGGTGAAATTCTGCTTTTAGTCGCTGCCTTCCTCATCCCATGGCTTTTTGCCATACCATTCTACGGGCTTGAATTGCTTATTGGCTTTATACAGGCCATTATCTTTGGTGGTTTAACCCTTATTTTCCTTACCCTGGCGGTGGAATCTCACGCTGAAGAGGCGCCCTAAAAACTTCATAAAGGAGGTTAAATATGGATCCTGAAGTAATGAAAATGCTGGCGATAGGATTGGCGGTTGGGCTGGGGATGTTGGGGCCAGCCCTGGCTCTCGGGCTTATTGGCTTTTCTGCCTTGCAGGGGATAGCCCGTAATCCTGAGGCGAGAGGCCCCATTTTCACCAATATGATTCTGGTGGCTGGCTTGGCTGAGGCTATCGGTATTTATGTACTGATTGTAGCCATCATCCTGGCTATGATTGTATAGCCGGATTAGTAAGGAGGCTATTATGGGAGATAATGGTATACCTCTAGCTATAGGCGTTATTATTGGAGCAGCCGTGCTTGGAGGATTAATCCTAGCCGGGCTAATAGTGGCTGCCGTTCTTGCTATATAGACTAAAGGGGGTAAAAATGGGAGGTCTGGAGAATCTAGGCATAAATATGTCAACGTTGCTAGCACAGATTATCAATGTTGTTATCCTTTTTGGTCTCCTCTATCTAGTGGCTTACCGACCTATTATGAGGATGCTTGATGAGCGCTCGCGGAGGATTAAGGAGAGCATGGAGCAGACCGAGTATAT
>CAZHLO010000155.1:0-3041 GCA_964533385.1 uncultured Dehalococcoidales bacterium
CACTGGGCTGGTTATCAGCCGCCGTGCTGAAAATCTGGCTCTTGGAGGTGGGGATAGTGGTATTGCGGGAGATAAGGGGAGTAGCCACGCCACCAAGGGTCTCAATACCCAGAGTGAGCGGGGTAACATCCAGCAGCAGAACATCCTTGACCTCCCCCTTGAGCACCCCCGCCTGAATGGCAGCGCCTATGGCTACTACCTCATCGGGGTTGACTCCCTTGTGAGGTTCCTTGCCAAAAAATTGTTTCACCTTCTCCTGGACCAGAGGCATTCTGGTCTGCCCGCCAACCAGAATCACCTCATCAATCTGGGCTGCCGTCTTTTCGGCGTCAGCCAGTGCCTGTTTGCAGGGACCAATGGTCTTTTCTACCAGGTCTCCCACCAGTTGTTCCAGCTTAGCCCGGGTAAGGGTGAGGCTAAGGTGCTTGGGACCGCTGGCATCAGCGGTGATGAAGGGGAGATTTATCTCGGTCTGCTGGACAGTAGAAAGCTCAGATTTAGCCTTTTCCGCCGCTTCCTTTAGTCGTTGCAGCGCCATCTTATCCTGCCTGAGGTCTATCCCCTGGTCTTTCTTGAACTCATCGCATAGCCAGTCCATAACCCTCTGGTCAAAGTCATCGCCACCCAGGTGGGTATCACCATTGGTCGATTTGACCTGGAAGGTGCCTTCACCCAGCTCCAGGATAGATATATCAAAGGTGCCACCACCAAGGTCATAAACGGCAATAGTCTCCTCTCCCTTCTTTTCCAGTCCGTAAGCCAGCGAGGCCGCCGTCGGCTCATTAATTATTCTGAGCACATTAAGCCCGGCTATCTTGCCGGCATCCTTGGTTGCCTGGCGCTGGCTATCATTGAAGTAAGCGGGGACAGTGATGACAGCATCGGTAACCTTCTCGCCGAGGTAAGCCTCGGCATCAGCCTTTAGTTTTTGCAGAATCATCGCCGAGATTTCGGGTGGGCTGTATTCTTTGCCGCCCATCACCACGCGCACATCATTATTAGGTGCCTTCGTTACCTTGTAGGTCTTACGGCGAGCGTCCTCCTCCACCGGGAGTTCTCGCCCTGCCGGCTCTCCCCACTTGCGTCCCATAAAGCGCTTAATGCTATAAATAGTATTTTCCGGGTTAACTATTGCCTGGCGTCTGGCTATCTGACCCACCAGTCGTTCCCCGTTCTTACTTACTGCCACTACTGAGGGGACAAGGCGACTTCCCTCAGCGCTAGTAATAACTACTGGTTCCCCCGCTTCCATCACCGCCACCTCACTAAAAGTAGTGCCCAGGTCAATACCTACTGTCTTCCCCATAGTTTTACACCTCCTTTTCCTCTTCACCGTTGCCCACTACTACCATAGTGGGGCGAATAACCCTGTCATAAAGCTTGTAACCCTTTTGTAGCTCCTCAATCACTATTCCCGCCTTGCCTTTATCCTGTCTTATCGCCTCGTGGAGCGTAGGGTCAAAGGGCTCACCCAGCGCCTTAATTGGGGATAGCCCCTGTGCCTCCAGGCTTGCCCAGAGCTTACGCTCAATAAGTTTTATGCCATCCACCCAGCTAAGCTTAGCCAGACGAGGTGGAATGGAAGTAAAGGCACGTTCTAAATCATCAAGAATAGGTAGCAGGTTAAGCATAAGCACTGAATTAGCCAACTGGCCAATCCCCTCCTTTTCCTGCTCAATGCGCCGTTTGTAGTTAATGAAGTCGGCTTGGGCTCTTTGCCAGCCCGCCAGATTGGCTTCGGCTTTGGCCTTTTCCTCAGCCAGCATTTTCTTCAGTGTCTCTATATCCTCTATCTCGGTAACCTCTGGCTCCACCTCCTCGGTTTGGCCTTCTTCTGGCGCCAGTTCTTTATTTTGCTCCTCTTCAGGCTCTCTTGGCATCATTATTATCTACCTCACCCCCTGTGTCCCCCTCTCCTATCAAGGAGAGGGGGAATTAGTTGTATAAGAGGGGTTTCACCCCTCTTGAACTCTCCAAATTTACCCCGCTCCGGGCTTTCCCCCATATAGCTCGGCTACCAGCTGGCTTAAGACCGAGGATAGATAGCCTACCGCCGAGATGGTTCGGCCATAGGGCATGCGGGTGGGACCGACCACACTCAAAATGCCAACGGCTTCTTCCGGCAGACCGTACTTACTGATTACCACGCTGCAGTCCTGGATAGTTTCCGCCCTGTTCTCCTTACCGATGATTACCTGCACCTCGTGGCTGGCAAGCTCCTCAGGAGTGATGGTTCTCATCAGATTCCGGCAATCAACCAGTTCCATCAGGACTTGCCCTCGCTGCCCCCGGCGAAATTCTGGCTGATTAAGAGTAAAGTGCAGTCCATCGAGGCAAGACTGCTCATATTCCTGCTCATCTTCAGCTTGCATTATCTTGAGCAGGCAATTGGTCACCTGCTGCTCGGCGGGGGAAAGCTTTATCTTCTTGGCTGAAATCCGTGCCCTGGTTAAGCCAGAATAAGCAAGGTTTAGTTTATTGGCTATTTCAGTTAGCTCCTCTTGGGATAAAACCTGGTCAAAGGTTATTAGCTGTTGCTTTAGCCTGGCTCCGTGAAGGACAAGGACAACCAGTGCCAGCGAGTCTTTTATGGCGACAAGCTCCAGGTGCTTAAATAGGCAGTTTGCTGGCTTGGGCATAGCTACTATCGCTACATTTCTGACCAGTTGGGCGGTGAGGGTTGCCGCCAGGCTCAGCCACTCCTCTAGTTCCCTCTCCACCTGGTGGAATAAGTGGCTTATCAAGACCTGTTCGGCTGGGGGGAGCCCAATATCACTCAGCGTCTCCACATAATAGCGGTAGCCCTTATCCGAGGGGATACTTCCCGCGGAGGGGTGAGGGCGGGTAATATAGCCCTCTTGCTCTAGGTGTGCCATCTCATTGCGGATGGTCGCTGAACTTACCGCCAGTTCATATTTGTCAATCAGGCTCTGCGACGGCACGGGCACCGCCCGGACAATATATTGTGTCACTATAGACTTGAGTATGGTCTCACTTCTGGGGGATAACACTACTACCTCCCGTAATTAGCAGTCTAACCC
>CAZHLO010000156.1:0-3018 GCA_964533385.1 uncultured Dehalococcoidales bacterium
TGGTTCTGGTCTCCGCCGATGACCCCTGGGCTTGGAGCTCTCAGAATGAGCAGGATAACCGATATATCGCTGAACAAGCCTATATTCCTGTCCTTGAGCCCTCCTCAGTCCAGGAAGCCAAGGATATGATGGCTGACGCCTTCAAGCTCTCCGAGGAGTTTAGACAACTTTTTATGCTCCGTTCGGTAACCAGGATAGGCCATGCCCGGAGTGATATTGTCCTGGGAGAGATATCACGGGAAAGGAGAAAGGGTCAATTTATTAAAGACCGCACCTGGCTGGTCTATACCCCGCGTGAGGCTAGAATAAACAAACCTTTAATGCTGGAAAGGTTTGAAGCAATAAAGAAAGCGGCGAATACATTCCCTTATAATCAGCTAAAGCTCACTGATGGTGCCAAACTGGGTATCATTGCCTGTGGACTATCATACAGCTATACCTTAGAGGCAGTAAAGTGGCTGGGGATTGAGGACAGGGTCTCCATACTGAAGATTGGAACCCCACACCCCCTCCCTGAAGAGTTGGTAATAAGACTGTTAAAATCGGTTAGGGAGATACTGGTGGTAGAGGAACTAGACCCCTTTGTTGAGCTTCATGTCAAAGCCATCGCTGGAGAACATAATATCCCGGTCAAAATCCACGGCAAGGACTTAGTCCCCCGGGTTGGAGAGCTATCTACAGGAAAGGTCACCGAGGCTATTGCCCAGTTAACCAAAACTAAGTCCCCGCTGGATTTTGCCGAGCTAGACAAGCTGGAACAAGAGACAGCTTCGCTTTTACCCTGGAGGCCGCCCGCCTTATGCCCTGGCTGCCCCCACCGTGCCTCTCATTATGCCATCAAGATAGCCTCGCGGAAAGTGGCCAGAGACTATGGCAAAAATGTAGAGCCTGTCTATCCAGGTGACATTGGCTGTTATAATCTAGCCTATAACCCACCGCAAGAAGCGGCAGATACCACCATCTGTATGGGAGCCAGCTTCGGTATTGCCAACGGTCTTGCCCATATCATAGACGCGCCAATAGTAGCTCACCTCGGCGACTCCACCTTCTTTCACGCCGGGATACCACCGCTAATAAACGCCGTCTATAACAAGGCAAATATAACCATGGTAATAATGGATAACTCAGCCACGGCTATGACTGGTTTCCAGCCTCACCCCGGAACCGGCTATACCGCTATGGGAGATGAGACCATCCAACTAAAGCCAGAAGATATCGCCAGAGCCTGCGGGATAAAATTTGTCGAGGTCGTAGACCCCTTTGACCTGAAAAAGGCAACCGAGACCATAGAAAAAGCAATAAGGTTTGATGGACCGGCGGTCGTCGTTGCCCGAAGATTATGCACCATAATTGAGCAGAGGGAGAAGAGGAAACGGAAAGAGGAAAGCATCCCCTGCCGCATAGACCAGGATAAATGCAATATAAAATGCAACGCCTGCATCGAACTTCTGGGCTGTCCGGCGATAATAAAAGAGGGGGCTAAGACGGTAATTGATAGCTCGCTGTGCACCGGCTGTGGAATCTGTGCCCAGGTCTGCCCCTATAAAGCGATAGTATCGGAGTAAAGGGAATGGTAAAAGAATTTAATATATTAATCACCGGGGTTGGTGGACAGGGCGTGATTTTGATGTCGGAGCTTCTGGGAAAGTCAGCGGTTAAAGACGGGCTGAAGGTTAGAGGCTCGGAGATATTGGGCATGGCGGTCAGGGGCGGCTCGGTAACTAGCGCCATCAGAATTGGAGACGAGGTCTATGGTCCCCTCATCCCGATGGGAAAGTGTAATGTTCTAGTCGCAATGGAGCCCGCGGAGGCACTGAGAAATATCACCTATCTATCAAAATCCAGCCTGGTCATTCTTAACACGGCGGTAACCGTTCCTTTCACCGTTCCCCTGGGACAAAGTAAATACCCCAGTTTGGCAGAAATCCTGGAAAAACTGAATAAAGCTTCAGGCAGGATAGTCAAGATGGATGCCGCCAAACTGGCTCAGGAGGCGGGAAGCCTGCTGACAACCAACATTGTGATGCTGGGGGCATTATTTGGCACCGAGCAGCTCCCAATAAAAATAGCCACCATAAAGAAATCTATCCAGGAGCGTTTCCCGGCAAAAGTAGCTCCGATTAATCTCAAAGCCTTTGACCTGGGATATGAGGCGTGCCGGGAGGCAGTTAAATAGGCATTATTTTAAAAGCTCCATAATGTGCATTACCTTTACCGGCACCTTGTTCCGCAAAAGACTGTCAATCAACTGAATCTCACAGCCAGGGCAACTGCTGACGACAATGTCAGCCCCGGTGGACTTAATCGCCTCCGCCTTCTTATCCGCAATCTTCTTCGACAGGTCGTAATAACGCAGGCTAAATGTCCCCGCCATGCCACAGCACCTATCGGCATTGGGCATCTCAACAAACTCCACACCGGGTATTGACTTTATAATCTGCCTTGGCTGGCTGGTTATCCCCAGATATCGACTGAGATGACACGGGTCGTGCCAGGTAACCTTCTTACCCCTAGCTTCAGCCGAGGGTTGGTAGGCTGACGGGGGCAGCCTCAGCACATCAACTAAGAACTGCGAAATATCTAGGACTTTGTCACCAAACTTGGTGCAAGCCTCTTTTCTCTCGGGGGTATCAGCGAGAAACTTGGCATAGTCTTTAAGCGCCGAGGTACAAGTAGCGCATCCAGTAACCACATAATCCAAATCTTTAAACGCCTTGACATTGACACCAGCCATCTTCCTGCCGGTATCAAAATCGCCCGCCACTAAAAATACCGGCGCCCCACAGCAGCCCTGCTCCCCGGGCACTATCACTTCCACCCCGTTTCTAGTCAGGAAATCAATCATGTGCTTACCCAGCTCGGGGAAGACAAAGTCGGTCATGCAGCCCGTAAAATAGCCGACCTTCATCCTGGTCTTGACGCCAGCCGGCGGCTTGTTCACCACTGGAACCATCTGTCTTAAGAACCTGGGGGCAATTTGAGGTATATTCCTGCCCTTACCCAGAGCCGAAAGGAACA
>CAZHLO010000157.1:0-1129 GCA_964533385.1 uncultured Dehalococcoidales bacterium
ACGAGATTTCTGCCTGTCTCGTGGGCTCGGAGATGTGTATAAGAGACAGCCTGATAGCTTAGGCCGGTAGTTTTTCCCAGCCAGGTGCGGTAATATGACTTGGTTACCTGGACTTGCAATTCACCTAAAGCGGCTTCCCAGATTTCTTGAGCTGACCTGGCTCCCATGAAAATCCCCCTTGTTTCACTCATAAAGATAGGCAACTTTTAGTGCGGAGTTAGGCCTGAGGCTTGAGGGAGGGAAATTGAAGGGATGCTAATAGAATAATCCCCTGCTTTTCTGATGGCAAACTTTTTGATGGGGATTTTTCACCCCCCTTTCCCCTTACCAACTCAATCGGGCTTGTTTTTTTACTCAATATCTGACTGATAGATATAAAAGGCTAACTTGCTGGCAAAAATTTTTGATGTTAAAATTCTGGCGCTGGGAGGCTTAAATTGCGAGTTATTTTCATGGGCAGTCCTGAGTTTGCTGTTCCCCCTCTGGAGCATTTACTTGCCAGTCAATACCAGGTGGTGGCGGTTTATACCCAGCCGGACAAGCCGGCGGGAAGGGGCCGCACCTTGGTTTCTCCGCCGGTGAAGAGAACAGCGCTAGCTTGGCAGCTCCCGGTGGTGCAACCAGCCAGTTTGAAGGAGGCGGGGGTGATGGAGCAACTCGCCGGGTTTGCCCCCGATGTTATCGTGGTTTCAGCCTTCGGTCAGATTCTGCCCGAGAAGGTTTTGGCTGTCCCACCCTTCGGTTGCCTTAATATTCATCCTTCATTGCTACCCAGGTTTCGGGGTGCCTCACCGGTGGCGTCAGCCATCCTGGCTGGCGATGAGTTTACCGGGGTTAGCATTATGGTGATGGATGAGGGTTTAGATACCGGTCCGATATTAGCCAGGGCGCAGATTCCCATTGCGGCGTCAGATACCACCGGCTCGCTTACCGCCAAGCTGTCCTGGCTTGGGGCTCGGTTACTCTTAGAGGTTTTGCCCCATTGGTTTAGGGGTGAGCTTACTCCCCAGCCTCAAGATGAAGCCAAGGCGACTTACTGCACTGAAATCACCAAAAAGGAAGGCGAGATTGACTGGCACAAGCCAGCTATAGATATATGGCGGCGAGTCAGGGCTTTTAACCCCTGGCC